>CAYZJP010000022.1:0-51212 GCA_964478755.1 uncultured Klebsiella sp. | reverse complement strand
CGCTCGGCGTGCCGGAGTCGCACTTCATCTGGCTGCGCAACGCGGGCAACATCATCACCAGCCCGATGAGCAGCACCATGCGTTCGCTCGCGCTGGCCTGCGCCGTGAAGGGCGGCAAGGAAATCCTCGTGCTCGGCCACAGCGACTGCCTCGTGCGCAAGACCGGCACGATGGAACTCCTCGGCAAGTTCGCCGCGCTCGGCGTGGAGCGCGCGCGGATGCCGGAGAACCTGCAGGAATACTTCGGCCTCTTCGCCAGCGAGCGGCAGAATGTGCTCAAGGCCGTCGAGCACGTCCGCGCCAGCCCGCTCATCGGTCCGCGCGTGCCCGTCCACGGCGCGCTCATGGACATCGCGACCGGCCGGCTCGAATTGCTCGTCAACGGCTACCAGACCCTTGCCACTGCGACTTCCGGCGCAACCGTCGTCGCTCCGAAGCCCAGTGACCCAACGCCCGTCGCCATGCCGGCGCTCCCACCGTCCGCGCCCCAAGCCGGCGCACCGCTCGCTCCGATGAAGTTCCCCGACTTCAAGATCGGCGAGGCAACGTTGCGCGTCGAAGTCGGTCAAGCCGAGCGGCCCAAGCCCGCTGCGGAAAAGCTTCAGCTCGCCGCCGCCACGCCCGCCAAGCCGCCGCCTGTTCCGGCCGACGCGATCCCGAATCTCAAACGCCTCGTGGACCTCGCGCGCCACTACCGCATCATCGGCGGCGACGGCAAGCACTACGGCCCCGTGCCCGCGACCGTGCTGCTGCGCTGGATCACCGACGGCCGCGTGGACGCGGAGACGCCCATCCAAGTGGACGGCAGCAGCGCGTGGGTGAAGCTCCACCAACTTGGCGACGCCCTCCAACGCCTCGGTGGGAAGCGAAGGTAGCAACAGTGCGGTAGAGACGAGTGCGGTTCAGTTTCAACGCTGAAAGGCAGAGGAAAATCGCAATCTCGACTGGATGGATCTGGGTAAGGGGAACACTCCCAGCGTTTCAACCGGTTCCTAAACGGAAACGGTTTCAGCCATTCGTCTCCAGCGCGGCGCGGACCTTTTCGGTGAGCGCCGCGAGGTCGAAGGGTTTCGACAGGAAACCGGCCAGGCCCTTGCCGGCGAAGCTGGTGACGGCGTCCTGCTCGTTGAAGCCGCTCATCAGGATGACCTTCACGTCCGGCCGGATGCGGCGCATGAGGCCGTAGGCTTGCACGCCGTCGTAGTGCGGCATCGTGAGGTCCGTCAGCACCAGGTCGAACGCATCGGGCTGCCGCTCGAAGGCCGCCACGCCCGCACGGCCATCCCCGGCCACCGTCACCTTGAAACCGAGCGTCTCCAACAGGCGCGCGGCGACGCGGCGGACGATTTCCTCGTCGTCCACCACGAGCACGTGGCCGTGGCCGCGCCAGCTCTCAGTTCGGGCGGCGGGACTTGATTCGCTGGGCGTCGCGCCGGTGGCGACGGGGAGGAGGAGCTTGAAGGAAGTGCCTTTGCCCGCCTCGCTGTAAACCTTCAGCGCGCCGCCGTGACCGCGCACGATGCCCAGCACGGCGGCCAGACCGAGGCCGCGCCCGGTGAACTTGGTGGTGAAGAATGGGTCGAAGATGCGGGCCTTCACCTCCGGCGTCATGCCGCAGCCATTGTCGCTGATTTCCAGGAAGGCGTAATCGCCTTCGGGCAGTTCCGGGGCGAGGTAGGTGGTGGTGAGGTAGCTCCGGTCGGCGTGCATGAGTCCCGTGCTGATGGCGATGACGCCGCTGCGCTCGCCGATGGCCTCGGAGGCATTGATGACCAGGTTCATCACGATCTGCCGCAACTGCGTGGGGTCGGCCTCCACGGCGGGCGCGCCCGGGGCAAAGTTGAACCGGAGCACGACCTTCTTGCTGATGGAAATCTGCAGCAGGTGCGTGGTGTCCTCGACCAGCCGCGCCAGGTCCACGCGCTGCAACTGGAAGCGCCCGCGGCCCGAGTAGGCGAGCATTTGCTTGCACAGTTCGGCGGCGCGCTGGGACGTTTTCTCGATCTGCTCCAGCGAGTGATGCAGCGGGGAATTCTTCGGCAGGTCGTAGCGGAGCAGGCTGGCATTGCCCAGGATGCTGGTGAGCAGGTTGTTGAAGTCATGCGCGATGCCGCCCGCCAGCACGCCCAGACTTTCGAGCTTCTGGCTCTCGACCATCTTGCGCTCGAGGCCGAGCCGCTCGCGTTCCACGCGATGACGCTCGAAGGCCGCGCCCAGCACGCCGGCCGCCACGCGCAACGCATCCATTTTCGCCGCCGTCCAGTCGCGCTCCTCCCGGCACTCGTTGAAGCCGAGCAAGCCCCACCAATGCTTGCCGGCGAAAATTGGCACCGTGAGAAACGAGCGCGCGCCGCGGCGTTCCAGCACTTCGCGCAACGGTGCGGGCAGCTCCCGCGTGTGACCGCCCACCGCCTCGCCGCGGGCCAGCGCCCCGGCCATCGCGTCGGCCCCGCCCGCCCGGTAGGAAAAGTCCTGCAAGGCCGCGTCGCCGAGTTTGGGTGCGACGTCTTGGGCGGTCCATTCGAAGCGCTGGCTCGCAAGCAGTTCGCCGTCGGGCGTGGTGTGGTTCTCGAAGACGAAGACGCGGCTGACTTGCGCCGCCTCCCCGATGGCCGCCAACATCCGGCTTACCGCCGCTCCGTCCGGCTGCGCGCGGACCAGTTCATCGGCGGTGTGGGCCACCGCGCGCAGCACCGCGTCGCGCCGTTCCAACGCCTGCCGCGCGAGCTTCCGCTCGGTGATGACCTCGGAGAATATGATGAGGCCGCCGATCTCCCCGGCGGTGTCGCGCCACGGGTGGATTTCCCAGCGCACCCAGTCGGTCCGGCCGTCGGCGCGCGGGAAAGGGTCTTCCTCGCAACGCTCCACCGCGCCGGCGAGGCAGCGGCGGTGGATTTCCTTCCAGCGCTCGGGGATCTCGGGGAACACCTCGTAGTGGCTCTTTCCGATGAGGTCCACTTCACCGAGCCGGTAGTCCTCCAGCCAGCGGCGGCTGGCGACGATGTAGCGCATCTCGAGGTTGAACATCGCCACGGCGGCGGGCGTGTGCTCGACGAAGAGCCGCATCTGTTGCTCGCGTTGCCGGAGCGCGGTGATGGCCTCGACGCGTGCGGTGATGTCCAGCGCAGCGCCGCCGACCCAACGGTTTCCACCCGGCCCGTCGAATGGAAAGCGCACGGTCAGCCAATGGCGCAGCCAGCCGTCCGCGCCGGGGATCTCCTCGACAAACTGCTGCGGTGAACCGGTGGCGAGCACGGCAACGTCGTTGGCATGGAGGGCGTCGGCGGCGCCGTCGGGAACGAATTCCCGGGCCGGACGCTCGACGATTTCCCCGACCGGGCGCCGATAGAGCTGGCTCAGCGCAGGGTTCACGTAGGTGTAGCGGAAGGCTTCATCCTTGAGCCACACGGGCGTGGGCAGGTTGTCCATGAACGCCCGGAAGCGCGCCTCGCTCACCCGCAACGCCTCGACAAAACGATGCCGCTCGGTGATGTCCCACGCGATGCCTTGGAGGCCGGTGATGTTCCCCGCCTCGTCCCGCAGCGCGGTCTTGTTCACCCGCGCAAATTTGACCTCCGGCCCGAGCGCAGTCCGTTCCTCAATCTCCATCGGCTCGCCGGTCGCCAGCACGCGCGCGTCGTCGGCCCGGAATTTGGCGGCCAGCTCGGGCGGAAAGAGCTCGGCGTCGGTCTTCCCCAGGACGGCCGCGACCTGTTTCCCAAGCGACGTGGCGAACAAGTCGTTCACGAACGTGAACCGGCCCGCACGGTCCTTGCGGAAGACATACTGCGGCAGGTGGCGGACGAGCGAGTGGTAAAGATTCTCCGATTCGCGGAGCTGCTGAGTGGTGTGGCGCAGCTCCGTCGTCCGCAAGTTCACCAGCGCCTCCACGACTTCGCGGCGCCGGTGCAGCGAGTGCACGAAGCCGGCGGACAGCGCCGCGAGCAGCAGCGTGCTGGCGAGCGCGCCGTAGCGGCTCAGCGTGCGCTGCGCCGCCAGCCACTCGGGCGCGGGCCGGTAGAGGAAGGTGAGCGGCAGGCTGTTCAGCCTCACCGGCAGCTCGCGGTGCAGGCCGGCGCGCATGGCGGCCGCCAGCTCCGGCGGCGCGGTCTGCGGACGCTCGGCGTTGGGGAGGAATTGCGCGACCTCGTTGCTGCCCGATCCTGCGGGCGCACTGAAAAGCACGTCCACGCCCGTCTCGCGCTGGAGTTGCGAGAGCGTCATCGCCAGGTCCGCACTGCGCACGTGGGCCAGCAGGAAGCCCGTCAGGCTCGCCCGCCGCGCCGCGCCCGTGTCCGCCGCCGGCGTCGGCGGAAAGATCGGCAGGATGAAGACAAACGTGGGCAGTTGGTCGGTTTCCAGCCGCGTGTCGAGCGTTGGCTCGCCCGTGTCCCGGGCGGCGAGCATCTTCTCGCGGTGAATGTCCGCCAACGCTAGGTTCGCACCCAGCGTCAGGAGGTTGGTCAGCGGCGAGGAAAAACGTTCGGGAAAGTATTCCTCGCGGGGCGGCGCCGGAACCCAGACGCCGTCGGCGGTGGACTCCCGGATGACTGGGTTGGGCGCGCCCGCGCGGCGCAGTTGATCCTCGAAGGCTGCGCGTTCGGACGCGCCCACGCGTGGCATCCATTGCAACACGGCCAGCGGCATCCCCTGCGACCGCAGCAGCCCGGCGGCGGCCTCCACATGGTTCGTCATCGTGTCCGGCGTCGGGTCGAACAACCGCTGCACCGAGGCCAGCAGCCGCGCGTATCCGTGCAACGTCTGCACCACGAGGAGGTGTTGCGCGTCCACCCGCCGGTTGAATTCCGCCTCCGCCCGCTCCCGCTCGCGCACCGCGATGGTCTGGAAAATCCAGGCCGCCGTCGCCACACCCGCCAGCGCCACCAGCACCACGGAACTGTGGATTCTCCCCGGCGCGTCTGACGAGCCAGTTTGCGATCGGGGCTGGGAAGCGACTTCCGCAGTGGTCATGGGGTGAAGGCTAGTGACCGTTTTTCGCGTTGGCAATCACACCTTGCGCCGCCGTTTGAGCGGTCGTCACAAGGCCAATCGCGACCAAAGCCTTTCCCATCTGTGTCATGCGCGGGCAAATTTGGTTTCCCCCTCCATCTGGCCGCGCGTGACGCCGAGCTGGTGATGCAGCTTCAACTCCCGCCAAAGCTGCTCGCCGGCAAGTTCGCCGCGCAGCAGCGCACGGTAACGCGCGATGGTCGTGGCGACTTCCTCCGGCGACTCGTTCACGAACTCGATGCGGAAGTGCCGCACGCCCAGCGCCTGCAAGCGTCCGACGAACTCCGCGCCCGTCTGCGCGCGGGCGTTGAAGACCGTGTTGCGGCAGCCGGCGTCGGCCTTGAGCGGATGCTCCTGACCCACACGGTCACGCACGCGCACATCGTGATGGTCGCACGGACGGCCGCAGTCGTGGTAGTCCTTGCCCTTCGAGAGGAACGCGCAGAAGACGCAGTGCTCCATGTGAAACATGGGCATGTGCTGATGAATCGTGACCTCGAACCACTCCGGCGGCGCGGCGCGCAGCAGGGCCTCAAGCTGGCTGATGTTCAGATCGTAGCTCGCGGTGAGGCGCTCCAGACCGAAGCGCTGCATGAAGTGCGCCGCCGTGAGCGGGTTGGCGACGTTGAGTGAAAAGTCGCCGACGCGCCGGCAGTCGGCGAAGAAGTTCAGGTGGTCGTAGTTGCGGATGAGGTAGCCGTCGGCGTTGCATGAGCGGACTTGATTGAGAATCCATTCTTCGCCGGACTTGGTGATGCGAGGAGGGGCGACGAAGATTGCCGATTGGCGATTGCCGATTGGCGATTGGCAGCCGCGCGCGGTGTGGAAGGCCGTGACAGCTTCGCGATAGCGTTTCGGATCCTCAAACTCGCAATAGACGGTCGTGACACCGCAGCGGAGAGCGGCTTCGAGCTGGGCCTGGTTGCGGACGAGGACAATCAGTTCTGCGTTTGGAGTTTCGGGTTGGGAGCTGTTTGCGTTCGGTTGCGCCAACTCAAAACCCGAAACTCGAAACGCGAAACTGGTTAAGGTCCATCGCTTCGGCAGCGTGCGCTGACGCTCCAACTCGGCGGTGACTTCGCGACGGAGACGGTTCAGCTCGCTGACGGGCACGATGACCGCGCCTTCGAGGTGGTTGCGCAGTTCGCCGAGCTTGAAGGGCGTGCCGCCGAGACGGCCAAGCTGCTCGGTCAGGCGTTCGGTGCTTAGCGGCTGCTTCTCAGCGGCGACGAGCGGGGTGGTGGACTGCACCTGCGCGACGTGGCCAAGTTCGTCGCGGGCGATGAGCGAGAGCGGCACGCCCACGTGACCGTGGACCTCGAAGGTCACCGGCCGCTGAAACTTCGGCGCGTCTCCTGCGAAGGTTGCCCGAACACGCTTTTCCAGCTCCGTGTCGCTGGTCTTCCACAGCTTGTCGCCAGCTTGGACACGGTCGAAGTTCACCGCATTGGGCATGAACGTCAGGACAGCCTCGTCATTTCGCATTCCGCGCTCCGCGCTCCGCATCTGGAAGACGCGCCCGCCCTCCTCATCGTCGCCACCGTGACCGGGGTCGAAGACGATTCCATCGCCCGCCTTGAGCGAACCGCCGAGACGGACGTGGACGCGGTCGCCGTCCACGCGCCTGACCTCACCGACGAACGCACCACGCTTCTTGCCAAAGCGCGCGTGGACGAGGCGCTGATTGTCAATGCCGCCGAACCAGCCGGTATGCAGGCCGCGGCTGAAGGCCATCTCCAGCTCGTATTGCCGGTTGCCGATTGCCGATTGCCGATTGGCCACCGTTCCGAGCTCATCAAGAGCCTGCCGGTAGATGCGTGTGATGCTGGCGACGTATTCCGGCGACTTGAGCCGACCTTCGATTTTCAACGACGCGACTCCCGCGCGCGCGAGTTCCGGCAGCACTTCAAGACCGGCGAGGTCTTGGGGCGAGAGCAGATAATTGCGGCCGCCCAGCTCGACCTTGTGGCCGTCCGAGATGAGTTCGTAAGGCATCCGGCACGCCTGCGCGCACTCGCCGCGGTTCGCGCTGCGCCCGCCGAGCGCCTCGCTGGTGAGGCACTGGCCGGAGTAAGCCACGCAGAGCGCGCCGTGGACGAAAACCTCCAGAGGCAGTTCCAAGTTCCAAGTTCCAAGTTCCAAGTTGGCGGCGGCGTTGCCCGACTTTGAACTTTGAACCTTGAACTGTGAACTCCGCTCCCGCTGCGCCTCCTGAATCGCGGCGATCTCCTTGAGCGAGCACTCGCGCGCCAGCACGACGAGGTTGCAGCCCAGCTCGCGTGCGAAGGCCACGCCCGCCGCGCTGGTGATGGTCATCTGCGTGCTGGCGTGAATCGGGAAGTCCGGCGAGAGGCGGCGGATGAGCCGCGCGATGCCCACGTCCTGCACGATGGCCGCGTCCACCCCGGCGGCGATGATGGCGCGGAGATATTCCTCGGCGGCGGCGAGTTCACCGGTGAAGACGAGCGTGTTGAAGGTCACGTAGCCCTTCACGCCGCGCCGATGAAGGAACTCCATGAGCGCCGGGAGATCGGCCTCGGTGAAATTCTTCGCGCGCATCCGCGCGTTGAAACGGTCGAGGCCGAAGTAGATCGCGTCCGCGCCGTTCTCGACGGCGGCCTTCGCGCACTCCCAGTCGCCGGCGGGCGCGAGGAGCTCGGGCAACACCGGGGCAACGCCCGTGGAAACGGACGGCAGCGGAGCGGAACCGGGAGCTGGCGGATGCGCGATGGACATCGGAAGTCGCGACGCGGGCAAGCTACGGCGGGGCACCGGGAGCGTCTAGCTTCGTTGCGGGCCGTGGCTGCGCAACCTTTGCCTGCGGGCTTTGCCGGATGTTCCAAAGGCTTGCCAGCCGGCACCGGAATGATACTTTGCGACCATGCGCCGCTTCTTCACCCCGCTGTGTGTGAGGCTCTACGCGTTCCTCGCGCTGTTCGTCGCCGCGTTTTGCGCGTGGCCGCACGTCGTGCGCAGCGAGTGGAACCGCGAGCGGCTTTACGCGCAGTTGCTCGCCGGCAACGACAAGGCGCGCATCGCCGCCGCCGAGGGCCTCGTGGCCAGCGGCGGACGCGAGCAGCTCCTCAAGGCGCTCCAGTCCGACTCCGCATCCGTCCGCACCGTCGCCATCAGCGCGCTCTTCGACATCTGGGTGGCGCAGGAAGGCGAGGAAGCCGCGTTCCTCCTGCAGGTCGCGAGCAACTCCATCGAGCAGAAAAACATCCGGGGCGCGCTCAACCACCTCACCCGCCTCACCCGCACGCATCCGTTCTTCGCCGAGGGCTGGAACCGCCGCGCCACGCTCCTCTGGCAGCTTGGCCAGGTGGAACAATCCCTCGCCGACTGCCGCAAGGCCGTGCTGCTGGACCCCGAGCACTTCGGCGCGTTGCAGGGCATGGGCCTGTGCCAGGTGCGCCTGGGCGATCTCCCTGCCGCCATCAAGTCCTTCCAACAGGCGCTCAAGGTCATCCCGCACGACCGCCAGACGCAGCGCTATCTGCGCTGGGCCGAGGACACCCTCAAGCGCGAGCAGCAGCGCCGGCCCAAGCAGCCCGGGCCGGTGGGCGAACTGGTCTGAAGACGCGGCAGCCGGACGAAATGCGGATCGTTGACGACGGGGTTGCCTGCGGCTAGGCCAGTTCCCTGATCGGCTCGCCGTGTTCCACGACGAAGCGCGGGCGGCGCTGGTGGTCTTCGTAGGTCACGTCCACAGGCACGCCCATGTGATGGAAGATCGTCGCCGCGAGATCGCCAGGCGTGAGGGCGCGCTCGGCGATTTGTCCGCCGAAGCGATCAGTCGCGCCGATGACCTGACCGTGGCGCAGGCCGCCGCCCGCGAGCGTGATGGAGGAGACGTAAGGCCAGTGATTGCGACCGTCGGTGCTGCCCTGCGTGCCAATCTCCGGCGAGCGACCGAACTCGCCCATCGCGATGACCAGCACATCGTCCAGCAGCCCGCGCTCGCCGAGGTCGCCGACAAGCGTGGTGAAAAGGTGATCGAACACCGGCAGCAACGGGCGCAGGCCGCTCCAGATGCCGCCGTAGGGCGGGATGTTGTCGCCGTGCGTGTCCCACGTGCCGGAAGCGGAGTGGTTGCTGAGGTCGAGCGTGACGTAGCTCACGCCGCGCTCGACGAGCCGTCGTGCGAGCAACGCCTGCCGGCACCAGTCGTGCGGGCCATAGCGGTCCACGATGCGCTGCGGCTCCTTCGTGAGATCGAAGGCTGCCTGCGCCTGGCCGCCCGCGACGAGGTCGAAGGCTTGTTGGCCGAAGCGGTCCAGCGCCTCGATGGAACCGGAGTTGTCCACGTCACGGCGGAGCGAATCCATTTGCTGCGAGAGCGACTGGCGCGAGCGCAGGCGGTCCATCGTGAGGCCGCCGGGAAGTTGAAACAGCTTGCTGACGTTGTCACCGACGAAGGGGTTGTATTTCTGGCCAAGATAGCCAGACCACGCGAAGTGCGTGCGGTCGCGGACATTGAGATGCACGGCGGGCGGCATCCCCGGCTGGTTCGCGCCGCGATGCTTCGCCACGATGGACGCGAAGCCCGGATACATGACCGCCTCGGGATTTGTGCGCGGCTCGGCGCGGACGTTGGCGGTCTGCATCACCATGTTCGGCTGGTGATTGCTGCCGCGGCAGTCCATCGAGCGGATGATGGTCAGCTTGTCCATCATTGCGGCCTGCTTGGGCAGATACTCGCAAAGGTGAACGCCCGGCAGTTTCGTCGGAATGGTCTTGAACGGTCCGTGGTAGCCGGCGGGCGCGTCAGGCTTCGGATCCCACATGTCCACGTGGCTCGGCCCACCCGCCATCCACAGGAGAATGACCGCCTTGTTGCTGCCCATCGCGCGGCCAGTCGCCGCAGCCTCGGCGCGGACACGGAGCAAATCCGGCAGCGTCAGTCCACCGATGCCCGCGAGTCCGGCCTTCAACATCGAGCGGCGACTGAAGACGTTCAGCCCCTCGCGCACACGCGGGTGCAGGTGCGTGAACGCGTGGCGATGCGTGCTGGCGTGTGACGGGGCGGCGGACATGGTGCGAGCGTAGAGAGGCCGACGCGATTTGGCGGAAACGAATTCAGCGAAGCCCGGAGCTGTTGGGCGCTGCCCCGCGTTGCTTTTGTCCGTGCAATCCAGCCCGACCGCCGTTGAAATCCCGTCGTGCAACGACGTTTCCTCGGCATTGAAATTGGCGGCACCAAGCTGCAACTCGTCGCCGGTGACGCGGACGCGCGCATCACGGCGCGGCGGCGCTTCGCGGTGGACAAGGCGCGCGGCGGCGCGGGCATCCGCGAGCAGATTCAAGCCGCATTGCCGGAATTGCTCGCTGAGTTCAAGCCCGCCGCCATCGGCGTCGGCTTCGGCGGGCCGGTGGATTCCGCGACGGGACAAATCTGCTGCTCGCACCAGATTGAAGGCTGGTCGGAATTTCCCCTTGGCGACTGGCTGCGCGGTTTGAGCGGCCTGCCCGTGTCCGTGGACAACGACGCGAACACCGCCGCGCTCGGCGAGGCACTTCACGGCGCGGGCGCGGGCAGCAACCCGGTCTTCTACGTCACGCTCGGCAGCGGCGTGGGCGGTGGCTTGGTCGTGGATGGACGCATCTATCACGGCGCGAAACCGGGCGAAGCGGAGCTCGGCCATGTGCGGCTGGACAAATCCGGCGTCATCGTCGAGGAGCGTTGCGCGGGCTGGGCGGTGGACCGGAAGATTCGTGCGGCGTGCCGGCTCGCGCCAGAAAGTGCGCTGGCCAAATTGACCACTGGCACCGATCACGGCGAAGCTCGCGCGCTCGCGCCCGCGCTCGCACAAGGCGACGCGCTCGCGCAACGCATCCTCGACGAAGTCGCCGATGATCTCGCGTTCGGCTTGTCGCATGTCACGCAATTGATGCACCCCCAAGTCATCGTGCTCGGCGGTGGCTTGTCGCTGGTGGGCGAGCCATTGCGCGCGGCGGTGGCGGGGGCGTTGAAGCGGTGCGTCATGGAAGCCTTCGCACCAGGACCGCGCGTGGCACAGGCGGGCTTGGGCGAAGACTCGGTGCCGGTCGGAGCTTTGCTGCTGGCGCGGGGAGGCACCCAATGATTTGCCGCGAAAGAACGCAGAGGCCGCAAAGAAGGATTCCCTTTGTGTGCTTTGTGTTCTTTCGCGGCCAATTCAACTTCCCGTCATGAACATCGAACTCATCAACACCGGCAGCGAGCTGATGCTCGGGCGTGTGCTGAACACACATCAGCAGTGGCTCTGCCGCCAGCTCGCGGATCTCGGCTACGTCGTGACGCGTCAGGTCGCCGTCGCGGACACGGCAGACGACATCGAGCAGGCTGTCCGCGAGGCGCTGGGTCGTGCGGACTTCATCGTCGCCACCGGCGGGCTGGGGCCGACCTCCGACGACATCACCCGCGACCGCATCGCCGCGCTGCTCGGCCGCGAGCTGCGCGAAGATCCGGCCATCGTCGCGCACGTGGAATCGTTCTTCACGCAACGCAAGCGTGTCATGCCCGCCAGCACGCGCGTGCAGGCGATGGTGCCCGACGGCGCACTGGTGTTGCACAATGCCCACGGCACCGCGCCGGGTTTGGCGATTCATGTCGCGCCAAATCCATTCCGCGCCGACGGCAAGCCGAGCTGGCTTGTGATGCTGCCCGGCCCGCCGCGCGAACTGCGCCCGATGTTCACGGATCAAGCCGCGCCGCTGCTACGCGCGAAACTTCCGCTGGAGACAGACTTCGTCTGCCGCACGCTGCGGACGGTGGGCATCGGCGAGTCCTTCCTGGAGGAGCGCATAGCCGGGCCGTTGAAGCCGCTCACCGATGCGGGCCTCGAACTCGGTTATTGCGCGCACACCGGCGCGGTGGACGTGCGCTTCGTCGCGCGCGGCTGCGGCGCGGATGCGGACGTGGCCGAGGCCGCACGCATTGTTTATGAACTGGCGGGGGAACACATCTTTGGTGAAGGCGACGACGAACTGGAGCAGGTGCTCGTGCGCCGGCTCACGGAGCGGAAGCAAACGCTCGCGCTCGCGGAGTCCTGCACCGGCGGCTTCATCGCGAACCGCCTCACCAACGTGCCAGGCGCGTCCGCTGTGTTCCTCGCCGGGCTGGTGACTTACAGCAACGCGGCCAAGGAGCGTTTCCTCGGTGTGCGCGCGGAAACGCTCGCGGCCCACGGCGCGGTGAGCGAGCCAGTTGCGCGAGAAATGGCTGAAGGTGCGAGGGCGAAGACCGGCGCGGACTTCGCGCTCGCGGTCACGGGCATCGCGGGGCCGGGCGGCGGCACGCCTGAAAAACCGGTGGGCACGGTCTTCACCGCGTTGGCGACGGCCAAGCACACGAAGGTCATCAATCCGATCAACCGCCACGACCGCGAGACGTTCAAGTATGTGACCTCGCTCCAGGCGCTCGAACTGCTGCGACGGGAGATGAAGTAGGGCGTGTCTGTCCCGCGCGCCGTTGAGATTGGCACCCGACGGCGCGCTGGGACAGACGCGCCCTACCAAAAAGCAAAAACCCGCCTGCTTTGCGCAAGGCGGGTGTTCGCTGAAAGGGAGCGGGGTTAGCCGTTGTCGCCAATGGCTTCGACGGGGCAGCCTTCCTTGGCCTCTTTGCACTGGGCCTCCTCCTCGGGGCTTTCGGGCTGCTTTTTCACGTAGGAGTAACCGCCATCGTCGAAGCGGGTGAAGTTCTCCGGGGCAGTCTCGCGGCACAGGTCGCAGTCAATGCACTGGTTGTCCACGTAGTATTTTCCGGTGACGTTGTTTTCGTATTTGTTAGCGATGTCGGCCATAAAGTGTCGTGTTTGAGACGGCAGAGTTTTGCGGGCCAGCCCGCCGCTTGGCAAGCCCCTTTCCACATTTTCATTTTGACTGAACGAACCGCCCGCCCGGATGAAGGAACTTAATCAGGCCGGCCTTCACGCTTGAATCTGGCCGCCCGGCTTACTTGAACTTGCCGAGCTGCTTCAAGGTCTCGTCGAGGCAATACTTGATGTAGTAATCCGGCTTGTCCGGGTTTGCCTCCTTCTCCAGCGCGGCGAGGGCGACCTCGGCGGCGGCGCTGGTTTGGAAGAAGCTGCACGCGCGGATGGCTTCGAGGCGGACGCGGGGATGCGCGTCCTTCGCGGCGATTTCAAGGAGCTTGAGCGGTTCCTTCACGCGGTCGCGCCAGTAGCACAGGACGCGGGTGGCGGCGGCACGGGCGCGATGGTCGGGGGACTTGAGCACGTCCTTGAGGAGCGCCTCGTCCACGACGTTGTGCCACTGGTGGACCCAGAGGCCTTCGAGTCGGTGATGCTCGTATTCCTTGTCCGTCTTGCTCAGGCCGGCAATCCACTTCTTCGTGGCGGCGATTACCTTGGCGGAGTCGTGCTTGCTCAACTCGATCTTCGCGCGGGTGCGGACGTTTTCCTCGGGCGTCTTGAGGGCTTCGAGCAATTTCTCAACCGGCTCGCCATCAATCTTCACCGGCTTGAGCAGATCGCGGCCCTCGTAGGTGATGCGGTAGATGCGGCCGTGCGTCTTGTCGCGCTTCGGGTCGCGGATGTGATGCTGCATGTGGCCGATGAGCGGCTTGGCCCAGTCGCAGAAGTAGAACGAGCCGTCCGGCGCGACCGCGCCGCAGATGGGGCGGAAGTTCGGGATCGTCGCGTTGTCGCCCTTGAAGAAGTCCTCGACGGAGTCGCCCTTGATGCCCGCGCCGTCCTCGGAGAACTGCGCGCGGTAGATGCCCTGGAAGGTGATGACATTGAAGTTCAGGAAGTTTCCGTTGAACTCCTCGGGGAAGTGCCGGCTGGAGAGAATCGCGGTGGCCGGGCAGGGCCGTGAAGGGTTCTTCCAGAAATGCTTCAAGTTCCCGTGCTTCCCAGGGAAATCAATCGCGCCGCTGAAGGCCGGGCCGAAGTAGTTCGCGTTGCCCGTGGCGTCGGTGATGAAGTCATTGCCCCAGTAGTCGAAGACGCGCCCGTGCGGGTTTGCGAAGCCGTAGGCGATGTAGCGCTCGAACTTGTGCGTGAGCGGCTCGTAGCGATAGACGCCGCCGTCCGTGTTGCGCACGGCACCCGCAATCGTCTCAACCTGCGTGCGATGGAACACGCCGTCGCTGAGATAAATCGCGCCGCCCGGCTCGTAGCAAATGGAGTTCGCCGTGTGGTGCGAGTCGGCGGAGTCCATGCCCATGACCACGCGCTCCATCGCACCGGGCTTGCCATCTGCGCCGTGGACGAACCACAGGTCCGGTGCCTGCATCACGAGCACACCGTCCTTGTGGAACTGGAAACCGGTCGGGCAGTTCAGTCCGTCGAGCCATGTCGTGCACTTCGTCGCCTTGCCGTCCGCGCCGAGGTCGAAGATGAGCAGCTTGTCCTTTACCTTGTCGGTCGGGGAAACTTCCGGATAGCTCGGCCACGCGGCGACCCAGAGGCGGCCCTTCGTGTCGAATTCCATCTGCACCGGGCTGGCCAGCTCGGGGAATTTCACCTCGTCGGCCACGAGCGTGATCTTGCAGCCCTTGGCCGCGGTGATGTGCTTGATGGTCTCCTCGCCGCTGAGATAGGGCATGTCGTTGGTCACGTTCGAGCTGGGCAGGAGGCGGACCTTCGGGAGGTTGGAGTCATCCACTTTCAAGTCGCCGCCCTGCGCGATGGCCCACACGCGCTTGTCGCGGTTGGCCGTCATTGCATCGCGCTGCCTCATCTCGTCCTGCATGGTCTGGTAGTTGGAGAGCAAGGGTGCCTCCGGCTCGCGCAGGTTGCTCTTGAACGGACGCACGCCCGCCTGGAACGCCAGCCCGGAGCGGCCACCATAGACGTTGTAGCCGTCCACCGTGCGGTAGCGGTGATGCCACTCGGTGTTCTTGTCGTTGATCGCCACGTTGAGCTTCTCGAACTTCCCGCCCGGCGCGGTCTCGCCGAGGAGCGAGCGGAAGATTTCCGGCGCGAGCGCCTTGTCGCCCTCGGCGGTGAGGTGCACGGTGTTGATCGTCAGCGCCTGCTTGCGCTTCGCGGCTTGCGCGTAGCCGTCGAGCGAAATGGAGAACAAGTCCACAAACGGGACGTCGCCGGCCTTTGCGACCTCGGCCATCGCGTCGGAATACTTCTTGAGGTTTGCGTTGTTCGCATCCACGGGCGGCAGGTTCGGGTCGCTGCTCTTCTCCGCCGCGAGCGGGCCGAACAGCACGAGGCGCGGCGCGGCCTTGCCGCTGTAGTTCTTGGCCTTCGTTTCCTTGATGAACGTGGCGAGGTCGCCCTTGAACTTTTCCAGCCCCGCGTCGCCACGGAAGGATTCGTTGAAGCCGAAGAACGCGAAGACCACGTCCGCCTTCACGTCGGTGAGCCACTTGTCGTTCGAGCCGAAGTTCTCGGAGCGGTTGCGCAGTGCGTTGTCGCCCTTGGCTACCTTGTCGAGGAAGCCGCCCACGTCATCCGCCGCCGCGGCGAGGTTGCGGAAGACGAGATTGTGCCTGGGATACTTGGCGACGATGAGCGTCTCGAGCCAGCCGTGATGCTGCATCCGGTCGGCGGTGCCGTTGCCGATGAGGGCGATGTTTTCGCCGGGCTTCAGCTCGAAGCCGGCGGCGGCCAGGTGGGTCAGGGAAGCCGCGAGCAAAGCGCCGGCGGCGAGGAGGGACTTCAGTTTCATGTGATGACAGTTTGCCAACCGGCCCGCTTTGGACGTGTGGCGGCGTGTTTTATTGAGCCGGGAAACTGCCGTGGCGAGACAATTCCCGCCGGCACACGGCGGCTTGCTTGCCAGCCTCGCCGCGCTGCCGCTACGCTGCGCACCGGTGCGTCTGCTCGACCGCTATCTGCTGCGTGAATTGATGGTCCCTCTGCTTTACTGCCTGGGCGGCTTCCTCATTTTCTTCATCTCCGCCGACCTGATGAACGAACTGCCGATGCTCCAGGGGCGCGGCCTCAACGGCTGGGACATCGCGGAATACTACTTCTACAAACTGCCTGAACTGCTCCCCACCGTGCTGCCGATGGGGCTGTTGCTGGCAATGCTCTTTGCACTGGCGCAGCACAACAAGCACCACGAGCTGGTCGCCATCCGTGCGGCGGGCGTGAGCCTGTGGCGGCTGGCCGCGCCGTATCTGGTGGTCGGTGTCGTGGCCAGCGCGGTGCTGTTCGTGGCGGATGAAGTCGTTGGTCCACGCGCGCAGAATGCGGCGGAAGACGTGTTGAACCGCTACCAGACCAAGCTCGAGCAGCAGACCGAGCTGCAATGGCGGCGCGACGTGAACTTCAACAACGATGTCGCCGGCCACGAGTGGAAGATCGGCGCTTACGGCCTGCTCTCCCACGAGATGCTGCGCGTGAACGTCACCTGGACCGGGCGCGACCACATCCGCCGCGTGCTCTTCGCGAATCGGGGCGCCTACGTGAACGGCGTCTGGCACTTCACCGACGCGGAGCTGTGGGCCTATCAACCACCGAGGCTCGACTTTCCAGAGCGCTCGCGCACCAACCTCCTCATCTTTCCGGAGCTGGACGAATCGCCGCGCCTCATCAAAAGCGAACTCAAGGTCAACTCCCTGAGCGCCGTGCGCGCGGCCAAGAAACTCCGCTTCACGCTCGCAGAAATCCTCGACTACCAACATCTGCATCCGCACCTGACCGGCGGCAAGGCGGACGAGCTGAACACGCAGTTTCATGGCCGGCTGGCCGCGCCGCTGACTTGCTTCGTCGTCGTGCTGCTCGCGTTGCCGTTCGGGGCCGCGCCGGGCCGGCGGAACGTCGCCATCGGCGTTGGCGTGAGCATCGCCATCGGTTTCGCATTCTTCGTGCTTTCGCGGCTGTCGCTCGTGCTGGGCACCGGCGGCCATGTGCCGGGCTGGCTCGCGGGCTGGGCACCGAACGTGATTTTCGCCGCCGTCGGCATCGCGCTGACGCGGCGGTTGCGCTGATGAGCACCGAGCTCGACCAACTCAAGGCCCGGTGCGAGCGGCTTGAACTGCTCAACCAGGTCGGCCACGTCCTGCACTCGACGCTCGACGCGCAGGAGGCGCTCCAGCTCATCCTGCGCGAGGCCGTGCGGCTCATGCGCGCGTCCAGCGGCTCGGTGGTCTTGGTGAACCCCACTTCGCGATTCCTCGAAATTCAGGCGTCGCACGGCCTGCCGCCCGATCTCGCCGACTTCAAACTCCCCGTCGGCCTGGGCATCACCGGCTGGGTTGCCCGCACCGGCAAGCCCGCGCGCGTCGGTGATGTGACACGCGATCCGCGCTACGTCCGCCTGCGCGGCGACGTGCGTTCGGAACTCGCTGTGCCGCTCCTGCTCAACCACGAGGTGCGCGGCGTGTTGAACGTGGATGCCGACCGTGCCGATGCGTTCACGGCGGACGACCAGGCATTGCTCGAGGAGCTTGCGTTGCAGGCCGCGCGCGTCATCCAGAACACCTGGCTTTACGAGCAGCTCCGCCTCAAGGCCCGGCTCTTCGAGTCGCTCGCCAGCGTGAGCCAGACCATCAACTCCACGCTCAATCTAGCCGACGCCCTGAGCGTCATCACCCGCGAGGCGTGCCAGCTCATGGATGCGAAAATGGCCTCGCTGCTGTTGCTCGACGAGAGCCGCGAATGGCTCGACCTGCGGGCCAGCCACGGCGCGGGCGCGGCCTACTTGAACAAGCCGCGCCTCAGCCTGGCGGAGAGCCTCGTCGGCAACGTCGTGCGCCGCCGCCGATTCATCCAGGACGAAAACGTCCAGACTTCAGGCCGTTATCAAAACGTAAAGATCGCGCGGCAGGAGGGGCTGGTCGCGCTGTTGAGCGTGCCGCTGCTTTTCGGCGGACAGGCGCTCGGCGTGCTGAATGTTTACAAGGGCGCGCCGCACATATTTTCCAACGAGGAGGTCCGCATTCTCACCGCGCTGGCGGAGCTGTCCGGCATCGCCATCGAGAAGGCGCGGCTCTACGAGCGCATCGTGGACGTCGAGGAGCAGCTCCGGCAGAATGAGCGTCTCTCCGCGCTGGGCCTGCTCGCCGCCGAGGTCGCGCACGAGATTCGCAATCCGCTCACGGTGATGAAGATGCTCTACCACTCGCTCGACCTGAAATTCCCGCCCGGCGACCCGCGCACGCAGGACACGAAAATCATGGGCGAGAAGATGGACCATCTGAACCGCGTCGTGGAGCAGGTGCTCGACTTCGCGCGCAGCACCGAGCCGCGCCTCGTCTCGGTGAACGTGAACCAGCTCCTCGACGACCTCAGCCTGCTCACCCGCCACAAGCTCCGCCAGCAACGCGTCGAGGTCGTGCGTGATCTGGATCCGCATCTGCCCGCCGTCCTCGGCGACCCGACCCAACTGGAGCAGGCGTTCCTGAACCTCACGCTCAACGCCGTCGAGGCCATGCCGGATGGCGGGCGGCTCACCATCGCCACGCGCACCGTTCGCAAGCCGCGCCCGCGCAAGGAGCCGACGCATGTGCTCATCCAGTTCACCGACACCGGCGCAGGCATGAGCGAGGAGCAGCAGGCGAAGGCGTTCAGTTCCCTGCTCGCGACCACGAAGGCGAAGGGCACCGGCCTGGGCTTGGCCATCGTCGCGCGGGTCATCGAGACGCACCGGGGCGAAGTGAGAGTGGAATCCAAACCGGGCAAGGGGACGACCTTCACGATCACGCTGCCAGTGGGGTGAGGCACCGGAGCGCGGCGTTCACACCGCAGACGGCCAGGCAGGAAAAAGGCGTCCGAACGAACCTGAGGGAACGCACGTTTCTGCGGCCTGAAGACCGCGCACCGTCACACTCACGCCGCCGCCTGCGCGGGCTTGCGCTGGACCAGCGGTGCCGTTTCGCCGCGCACCACGGCGGCGGTGATTTTCACGGCTTCCACATCGTCCGCGCCGGGGATGTCATACATCACGTCGAGCATGAGCTTCTCCAGCAACGCGCGAAGTGCGCGCGCGCCGGTGCCCTTCTTGATGGCCTGTGCCGCGAGTTCGTGCAGCGCGTCCGATGTGATTTCCAGCACGACATCCTCCATGCCGAGCAGCTTGCTGTATTGCTTAACAAGCGCGTTGCGCGGCTCGGTGAGGATGGTGACGAGCTGGTCCTCGGTGAGTTCCTCGAGCACTGTGACCATCGGCAGGCGGCCGATAAGTTCGGGGATGTAGCCGAAGCTCAACAAGTCCTCCGGCTCAACTTTGGCCAGCACTTCGCGTTTCTCGACGGAACTGAGCGGATGTTGCGCCGCGCTGAAGCCCATCACGCGGTTGCCGAGCCGGCGCTGAACGACCTTGTCCAAGCCCACGAACGCGCCGCCGCAGATGAACAGGATGTTGGTGGTGTCCACCTTGATGTATTCCTGCTGCGGATGCTTGCGTCCACCGGTTGGCGGGACGTTGCAGATGGTTCCTTCGAGCAGCTTGAGCAGCGCCTGTTGCACGCCCTCGCCGGACACGTCGCGCGTGATGGAGACGTTGTCGGTCTTGCGCGCGATCTTGTCTATCTCGTCCACATAAACGATGCCGACCTGCGCACGGCCCACGTCGTAATCACACGACTGGAGCAACCGCAGGATGATGTTCTCCACGTCCTCGCCCACGTAGCCGGCCTCGGTGAGCGTGGTGGCGTCGGCGATGGCGAACGGCACGTCGAGGATGCGCGCCAATGTGCGCGCGAGCAGCGTCTTGCCGGAGCCGGTGGGGCCGATGAGCAGGATGTTGCTCTTCTCGATTTCCACGTCGTCGTGCCTGGCCTCGCGCGGCGCTGAAGTTCCGGTGTTGGCTTTGCGCTCGTGGATGATGCGCTTGTAATGGTTGTGGACGGCGACAGCCAGGGTCTTCTTCGCGTGGTCCTGACCGATGCAGTAGCGGTCCAGCTCGCTCTTGATGGCGGCGGGCTTGGGGATTTTCAGCTTCGGCGTCGTGCGCTTGGTGTCCGCCGCGAGTTCCTTGTCGAGCACGCCCTTGCAGACGTGAATGCAGTTGTCGCAGATGTAAACGCCCGGCCCGGCGATGAGCTTCTTCACCTCCGCGTGCGACTTGCCGCAGAAGGAACAGAGCGTGAGGTTATGCGGGCGGGCCACGGGGAAGTTATGAAGTAAGAATGATGAAGGATGAAGTGGCCTATGCTTGCACGCTGCTCTTCTCCGGCAGACCGGGGATTTCCTTCCGGTTGGCAACGACTTCGTCCACGAGACCGAAAGTCTTCGCCTCCTCGGAGGACATGAAGTTGTCGCGGTCGCAGGCCTTCTCGACGACTTCGATGGTTTGCCCGGTGTGCTTGGCGATGATGGAGTTCAAGCGCTGCTTGAGCTTGAGCATATACTTGACGCGGATTTCCACGTCGCTGGCCTGGCCTTCCGCGCCGCCGAGCACCTGATGAATCATTATGTTCGCGTTCGGCAACGCGTAGCGTTTGCCTTTGGTCCCACCGCAGAGCAGCACCGCACCCATGCTCGCGGCCTGGCCGATGCAGTAGGTGTTCACGTCGCAGGTCATGAACTGCATCGTGTCGTAGATCGCGAGGCCCGCCGTGACGCTGCCGCCGGGGGAGTTGATGTAGAGATGGATGTCCTTCTTCGGATCGTTCATCTGGAGGAAGAGGAGCTGCGCGATGATGACGTTGGCCACCATGTCGTCAATGGGCGTGCCGAGGAAGACGATGCGGTCAATCAACAGCCGCGAGTAGATGTCGTAGCCACGCTCGCCGCGGCCCGTCTGCTCCACGACCATCGGCACCAGTAAGCTGTTCTTAGGTTCGTTCATTTCGTGCGCGGACGGTAACGCGCGACCAGGACGAGCGCAAGGACGGCGGCGGCTTTCCGACCGCTGGCTCGCTGTCTGCGCCGAAGTTCCGCCGAATCTCCGCGCCGCGTCACTTGCCGTTCTTCTTCGCCAGCGCCGACTCGACAGTCTTCGCCAGCTCGCTCCCGCGCAGGCCGGTCGAGGCGACCACCAGACCGGTGTCGCCGTCCACCAGAAAGGCGGCGGGGATGGAATGGATGCCGTAAAGCGCCGCAATTTCCGCCGACCAGAACTTCCCGTCGAAGACCTGCGGCCACGGCATGTTTTTCGCCTTGGTAAAGTCGGCGAGCTTCTTCTCGTCGCCCGCACGGTCGAGGCTGATGCCCAGCACCTCGAAGCCCTGGCCGTGGAATTTTTCATACGCCGCCGTCAGGTTCGGCAGCTCGCCGATGCACGGCCCGCACCACGTCGCCCAGAAGTCCAGCAGCACGAGCTTGCCCTTGTAGCTCGCGGGGAAGTCCACCGCGTCGCCGGCCGTTGTTTTCGCCTTGAACGGTGTGGCCGGCTTGCCGGCGGCGAGTGCGACCACGGCCTTTTTCTCAGCGACGACCTTGATGGATTTTTCGATGCGGAATTTTTCCCCGCCCGCTGTCAGCCCGGCGATTTCGTAAGTCGTGCCGCCAATGTTGAACGGCTTGCGCACGTCGAAGGCCTCGTCGCGCGCGTCGAACCTGCCGTCCTCGTTCGCGTCAATGAACAACTGCACGCCGGAGCCGCTCTCGGCGTCCTTGCCGCGAAAATCGCCCGTGGCCATCCGGTCGGCGAGGAGCGCCTTGTAAGTCTTCCCACCCAGCGTGACCTCGCCCTCGCGCGCGTAGTCGGGGTAGTGGAATAGGAAGTCCTTCTGGGCGGCGCGCGCAGGATCGTGCTTGTCGAAGCGATACATTTGAATGTTCAACTCGGCCTGCTCCTTGCCGAGCGGGACACTCACCTTGGCGCCGCCGGAGAACGTCCGGTATTCGCTGCCGTCCTTGCCCTGCACGGCCCGCGAGGTCCATGTGGGCGTGGGGTCGTCCGTGAGGTCGCCGTTGGCGTTGGCGTCCACGTAGAGGCGCGAGGGCTTGCCTTCGGGCTCGTCGAGCACGACCGCGATGATGGTGGACGAGTCGCCTGGGCCGAGTTTGATCGTTGTGAAGAGCGGCGCGACCAGCCCTTCCGGAAGCTTCTTGATGCCCTCCGGTTTCTCGGCGGAGAGGGCGAGCCTCAGTGGATAGTAACCACCCATCTTCGCCGCGCCCCCGGCGGAGACCAGGCTGAGCTGCACGTCTGCGGCAGCCGCCAGCAGCGGCGCCACGGCGAGGAGATAGATGAGGAACGCGGTTGGGCGGATGCTGGATGCGGGTTTCATGATGGCAGAGTAGTTATCCGGCCCGACCTGACAACAACTACTTTGGATCGGCTCGGAGCGCGGCATTCATGCCGCAGAATCGTGCGGACCACGGCCGACAATCGAACGCGCTTTTGGTTCCCAGCCTTCTGCGGCGTGAACGCCGCGCTCCGCTCGCAGTGGCCCGCTGCTAGAACGGCGAGTCTTCACTGACTTCACCCATGTCGCTGAAGTCAGTCGCCGCGACTTGCGGACGAAGGTTCCATTCCTCGCGCAGCTCAGTCGGAATCTCTGAGAGGAAGCGCGACGGTTGCTGCATCGTGTCGCCGCCGCCTTGCATGAAACGCATGAGCGGGTGGCTGAGATACAACTCGTCCTTCGCGCGTGTGACGGCCACGTAGAAAAGGCGGCGCTCCTCCTCTTCGCCTTCGGGCGAATCAATCGAGCGCGATGAGGGAAACAAGCCGTCGCAGAGCATGATGACGAACACGACGCGGAACTCGAGCCCCTTGGCCTGGTGAATCGTCGAGAGGCGAATCTTCTCGTGGTCGTCTTCGCTGGGCTTGTCCTGCTCGGCCTCGACGTTCGTAAGCAGCGCGAGCTGCGTGAGGAAATCCTCCATCGTCGGAAACTGACGCGCGAAGTTCGCGAGCTGGTCGAGGTCTTCGAGGCGATTGCGGAAGTTCGTGTAGGTGGCCTTGAGGTGATCCTCGTAGCCCGCCTCCAGCACGAGCCGGATCATGGTGTCGGTCTTCGCGCGGATCTCCGGGGCGCAGAGCTGGGCGATGGTGGCGGTGAACTGCGCCCAGGCGGCGGTGGTTTTCTTGGGGACGGCGGATGAGCAGCGGGCCAACGCGATGGCGAGTGAAGTGGTTTCAGGTTCCGAGTTTCGAGTTTCGAGCTGGGCGTCTTGCGTGCGTGACCCGAAACTCGAAATTCCAAACTCGGAGCCAAACTTGTTCCACAATTTGTCCGCGCTCTTGCCACCAACGCCCGGCATGAGCCGCGCCAGCCGCTTGAAGCTGATTTCATCGCACGGGTTGTGGACGAGCTTGAGATAGGCGGCCACGTCCTTCACGTGCGCCTGCTCGAAGAAGCGGATGCCGCTGGTGATGCTGAAGGGAATGTTGCGGCGCGTGAGTTCGAGCTGGAGTTCGAGCGCGTGGAAGTGCGAGCGATAGAGCACCGCCATCTCGCACAGCTCGATGCCCTCGTCGCGCAACTCCAGCGCCCGCTGCGCGACGAACGCCGCCTGCTCGCTCGCGTCCATGCACGCGACCACCACGGGCTTGATGCCGGACGGACGCGCGGCGGCGAGCTGTTTCTGGAATTGATGGATGTTCGGCGCGATGGCGGCGTTGGCGAAGGCGAGAATCTCCGGCGTGCTGCGGTAATTCACCTCGATCTTGAAGGTCTGGCAGCCGAACCAGCGCTGCGGAAACTCGAGGATGTTTTTGAAGTTCGCGCCGCGCCACGCGTAGATGCTTTGCGCGTCGTCGCCCACCACCATGAGGTTTTTGTGGACGGCGGCGAGGCGGTCAATGATCTCGCCCTGGAGCGAGTTCGTGTCCTGATACTCGTCCACGAGGATGAACTGGAAGCGCCGCTGGTAGAAGTCGCGCAGGTCCGGGAAGTCGCGCAGCACGGCGAGCCATTGCGTGAGCAGGTCGTCGAAATCCATGCCGTTCGTCGCCTGCTTGCGCGCGAGGTAGCGGGCGGCGATGTCCTCGATCTTGTTGGCCAGCGACGTGAAATGGTCGTAGTCCTGCGCGATGGTCTCAGCGATCGGGCGACGCGTGTTCAGCGCCATCGAGAAAATGTCGCCGAGCACGTCGGGCTTCGGAAAACGCGTCTCCTTCACGTCAATGCCCGCCTCGTCCACGCACGCTTGAATGAGTTCCTTCGCGTCGTCGCGGTCGAGGATGGTGAAGTCCGGCCGCCAGCCGAGCACTGCGGCGTGGCGGCGCAGGATGCGGTTGCCGACGGAGTGAAACGTGCCGCCCCAAAGCTGCGAAACGTCGTTGCCGAGCAGGTCGGCGACGCGGCGCATCATCTCCTTCGCGGCCTTGTTGGTGAAGGTGAGCAGCAGGATGCGATCGGGCGCGATGCCCTGCTCGATGAGCCACGCGACGCGGTAAGTGAGCGTGCGCGTCTTGCCCGCACCCGCACCGGCGATGACGAGCGCGGGGCCTTCGGCAGCGGTGACGGCGGCGAGTTGCTGCGCGTTCAGTTCGCGCGCGTAGTCAATCCGCAGCTCCGCGGGGGCGGAGAAACGGTTGAGTGGGTAGTCGCGCGACACGCCGGGGATTCAACGGGCTGGGCGCACGAGCGAGAAGGAAAAACCAATTTCCACAAAGGAGGCGTGAGGGGGCGCAGCTTGACACTGCCCCCGACCCCGCTGGCATTGCGGAGCGCCGATCTCTGAATCGGCGCGTTTCTGCGTGGCATTCAACACCTGCCGGTTCGGAGACCGGCGCTCCGGGGGGCAGTGTCAAGATGCGCCCGCGTGAGGGACATCGCTTTGAACGCGAAGCATTCTGCGAAGAATCCCGCAAGGACTCCCCTCGTCGCCTACTTGGCAATTATCGCCGCCGGCTCCGCAGACAGCTTGCGCGTCCGCTCGAGATTGGCCGCGATGTGCGCGAGGTAAGCGCTCGGGCCGTCGGGATACGGCTCGTTGAGGAAGCGGAAGACGCCCTGGAAATCCTTTTCCAGTTTGGGCCGGACGTATTTTTCCCAGAACACCGGCGTCATCTTCAGCAGGTGTTCCGCGCTCTCGAACATTGTCTTGGTGCCGCTGTAGCGCGCGGACTCGGCGAACTCGCTGAAGAGGATGGGCAGCTTGTCCACGTAGTCGCTGGCGGCCATCTGGCCCAGCAGGTCGGCCGAGCCGATGCAGAAGCTGACGACGCGCTCGATCTCGCCTTGGAACGGGATGGCCTCAATCTTCACGTTCACGCCCGTGCAGCGGATCATGCGCATGACGACGCCGGCGTCCTCGGAGGAGAAGCCCTTCTCGAGGAGGAGCTGCTGGGCGAAGTTCGCGCTGCGGCTGACGTGGATGAGCGTGTATTTCGCGCCGGTGCCCTCGTTGTCGCCGCGCACCTTGAGGTAGCCAGTGTCATGGAGAAGGATGGCGAGCAGGCCGAGTTCAAACATCCGCTGCGGAATGACCGGCGCGGCCCCGGCCCGCTGGCGGCCCCGGAGGATTTGCGCGTAACAGAGCGTGCCTTGCAGCGTGTGCTCCAAGTCGTGGTAACGCGCGTCAATCGGCTGATAGTCCCGGTATCCTCCCTGAAAGGCCTCCACCGCCCACCCGAAAAACTTGGCGACGAAGTCCCGTTCCCCTTTGCTGAACATTTCGCCGTGTATGGAAGTCACGGCAGCTTGGACAGCGGCCGGACTTTTCGTGTCCGCAATCGGGAACATCACTGCGAGACTAAGCAGGCAGAGACGCTAATGCACGCCTTTTCTTCAGGCAGACAGGGCGGTGATGGAGCGAAATGGCGCTGGCTCGCGCCAGTTGTGAAGCCGCTCAAAAAAAACGGATGGCCGGCGACACCCAGCCGGCGCATCATCCGGCCATGCACCTTGGCCGCCGCCAGTTTTTCCAAACCACTGCCATCGCCTCCGCGTCAGTTGCCGCCGGCTGCGCCACCGTGAGTCCTGCCCCGGACGCGCTGATCGTT
Organism: uncultured Klebsiella sp.; assembly: GCA_964478755.1. GTDB lineage: Bacteria > Verrucomicrobiota > Verrucomicrobiia > Limisphaerales > SXTU01 > SXTU01. The sequence goes on along the minus strand of CAYZJP010000022.1, from coordinate 25,442 downwards.
GACGTTCACCAGCATCTTTGGGATCTCACACGACAAAAGCTCCCTTGGCTCGGTGACGCCCCGGAAATCCTGCGCCGGAGCTACCGCACCGAGGAATACCGTGCCGCCACCGCCGGCTTGAACGTGCGGGCCGTTTACATGGAGGTGGACGTGGCGGAAAACGAACTCGCCGCCGAGGCGGAATTCGTGCTGGGTCTCGCACGCGACGGCCAGACACCCACGCGCGCCGCAGTCATCGGTGGCCGCCCGGACGCACCGGGCTTCGCGGACTACGTGAAGCGCTTCCAGGCCGACTTGCGTTTCAAGGGCGTGCGCCGCGTGCTGCATTCGCCCGTGACGCCCGCTGGCTACTGCCTGAGGCCCGAGTTCGTGCGTGGTGTGCGGCTGCTGGGCGAGGCGGGGAAGAGCTTCGACCTGTGCATGAGAGCGCCCGAATTGATGGATGCGGTGAAGCTGACGGAGCTTTGCCCCGGCACGCGCTTCATCTTGGATCACTGCGGCAACCCCGACCTCAAAGCCTTCCGTCCAGCGCGTTCCGGTGAAGACCGTCCGCGACACACGGCCGACGAATGGAAGCGTTCGATTGATGCCTTCGGGAAGCGGCCCAATGTCATCGGCAAAATCTCCGGCGTCGCCGCGAGTCTCACCAAGGGTGGCGGCGCGGAGGATCTCGCGCCCGTCGTCAACCACTGCCTTGATGCCTTCGGTCCCGACCGTGTCGTCTTCGGCGGCGATTGGCCGGTCTGCCTGCTCGGCGCGACTTATCAGGAGTGGGTGACGATGCTCCGGCAAATCATCGCGCGCCGCCCGGCCGAGCAGCAGCGCAAGCTCTGGTCGCTCAACGCCCTCCGCCACTACGGGCTGAAAGTGTAGCCAGCAAAAAGGGCAGGCTGTTGCCAGCCTGCCCAGTGATGCGGAGATCCGACGAGCTTACTTCTTGTCGTCCTTTTTCTCGTCTTTCTTGTCTTTGCCCTTCGCCGGAGGCTTCGGACCAATGTTGAGCGTGGTGGCTTCCAGCTTGCCTTCGGCGTTGGTTTTGTAACCGCCGGAGACATCCTCGCCTTCCTTCAGGTCGTCAAAGGTGGCGGGCTTGCCATCCTTGTTGATCTTGGTGGTGGAGGTGATTTGGATCACCCGGGCCGCTTTGCCGGAGAGCTTCACGGTCATGGCGGTTTTGTCCACGGCCACGGCCTTGCCGGTGAAGCCCCCGCCGCCCTTCTTGGCTTTTTCCTCGGACTTCTCCTTGCCCTTTTCTTTCTCCTGCGCGGAGGAGGAGTTGGGCGTGCTGAGCAGGACGGCGGTGCCGACCGCCGCGACGACGATGTTTTTGATCAACGATTTCATAGTTTTTACCTCCAACGATTTGGTTTGTTTTTGTCCGGTGAACTACTGGGAACAGAAACCTTCCTAGCAGGTGGTCCGGCGGCGCGCAATGTTTTTTTTGCGAATTCCCGGCGCTCCCGCCCGCCATCCGGCGCCGAGGATTCCAAAAGCAAAAATCAGTTCTTGCGCCGCACCCGACCGCATGGCTAACCTCCCGCTCCTTTTTGATAGGGACCGTGGCGTAGTGTGCTTGCAAGCGCGTGCCGCGACGGCGAAACGAAACGATTTTATGCCAGTCAGAATCCGTTTGAAGCGAGTCGGCGCGCGCAACACGCCGGCATTCCGCGTGGTCGTGGCCGATGGCCGCAGCCCGCGCGACGGCAAGTTCATCGAGGAAATCGGCACTTACCAGCCCGGCCAGAAGGACGACAACTTCAAGCTGAACCTCGAACGCGCCGATTACTGGGTCAGCAAGGGCGCGCAGCCCAGCGAGACCGTGGCGAGCTTCATGAAGAAGGCCCGTCGCGCCGCCGCTGCCGCGAAATAATCACCGCCATGCAGGCCTTCCTCGAATATGTCGTGAAGGGCCTTGTGGACCGGCCCGACGCGGTCACGGTCACGCCGGTCGAGCAGGGCGGGCAGACACTTTACGAGTTGCGCCTGCACCCGACCGATGTGGGCAAAATCATCGGCAAGCAGGGCGCGACCATTCAGGCCATCCGCTCGCTGACCCAGGTGGGCGCGGCCAAACGCGGCGTGCGTTGCGCCGTGGAGATCATCGAAGACTGACCGGCACGGGGCCGGAGCGCGACCGGGACCGCGCGACACCGGGCATGAAGATAGATGTGCTCACCTTGTTCCCGGGGATGTTCGCGGGGCCGCTCGACGAAAGCATCGTCAAGCGTGCGCGCGACGCGGGCAAGCTGGACCTGCGCATCCACAATTTGCGGGACTACACGCGCGACCGGCACCGCACGGTGGACGACCGTCCATTCGGCGGCGGACCGGGAATGCTGTTGAAGCCCGAACCGCTCTTTGAAGCAGTTGAGCAATTGAAGACCGCGACGACGCGGGTGATTCTGCTCGGCCCGGCCGGCCGGAAGTTCACCCAGCCCATCGCGCGCGAGCTGGCGCAACAGGAGCATCTGCTCCTCATCTGCGGCAGCTACGAAGGCTACGACGAACGCGTCCGCACCGCGCTGGCGCACGACGAGTTGTCCATCGGTGACTATGTCCTGACCAACGGCGCGCTGCCGGCGATGGTCATCGTGGACTGCGTGACTCGCCTGCTGCCCGGCGTGCTGGGCGACGACGAGAGCGCGACGGATGAGTCCTTCAGCCACGGGCTGCTGGAGTATCCGCACTACACGCGGCCGGCGGAGTTTCGCGGGATGAAAGTTCCCGACGTGCTGCTCTCCGGCAACCACGCGGAGATTGAGAAGTGGCGGCGCGAACAGGCGCTGCAACGCACGCGCGAACGGCGGTCCGATTTGCTCGACGGCAAAAGTTGAAACTGTAACGGCGGTCTGTGACCGCCAACCGAACAAAACGAAAACCCGGCGGCGACACCCGCCACCAACGCAAAACAATTTATGAACCAGGCACTACTCGACAAAATTCACGGCGAACAACTCCGCAAGGAGCCGGCGGTCTTCAACGTGGGCGACTCTGTCAAAGTCCACACGAAGGTCATCGAGGGCGACAAGGAACGCATCCAGATTTTCAGCGGCGTCGTCATCGGCCGTCGCGGTCGCGGTTTGGAGGAGTCCTTCACCGTCCGCCGCATCAGCTACGGCGAGGGCGTCGAGCGCATCTTCCCGGTGAACTCCCCGCGCGTGGACAAAATCGAAGTCGAGCGCGAGGGTTCTGTCCGCCGCGCCAAGCTCACCTACCTCCGCAAGCGCATCGGCAAGGGCGCGACCGCCGTGAAGGAGAAAAACACTCGGCTCGCAGTGGCCGCCGCGCCGGCGGCCGCGAAGTAGCTCGCACGCCAACCCAATTCAGCGAAGGCGGAACTCAGGTTCCGCCTTTTGCTTTGCCGGCGTCACGTCGCCCGCCCGCATAGGCGCGGAAGGCGGTGGTGATCTCATCCCTCACACGGCGGAAGACAGCGAGCTTCTCCGCCTCCGTGCCCGACGCGTGTGCCGGGTCGTCGAATGGCCAATGGTGGCGGTTCAACTGGCCGGGGAACATTGGGCACGCCTGATCCGCGTTGCCGCAGACGGTGATGACCGTCTCGACCTTGCGGTTGAGAAACTCGTTCATGCTCTTCGAGGCGTGTGCGGCGATGTCCACGCCCACTTCGCGCATGACCTGAATCGCCAGCGGATGCACGTAGCCGGCGGGCTTGGAGCCGGCGCTGGCGACTTCGAGAATGTCTCCGGCGAAGTTGCGCAGCAGCCCTTCCGCGAGATGGCTGCGGCAGGAATTTCCAGTGCAGAGAATCAGGACCAGCGGCTTTTCGTTCATGCGGACTGATTCAAACAGCCTTCACCGTGCCGCAGCAGCCGGCCAGCTGCACGCAGCGGCACGCGGGCACTGCAAGTTGCGCGCCGATCACCGGAGCCAGCAGATAAACCCAGAGATGCTCCAGATGCCCGGACACCAACGCCGGGGCGAGCGACCGCGCCGGGTTCATCGAGGCACCACAGATCGGCCCGGCGAACAACGCCTCCAGCGCGATGACCGATCCGACCGCGATGCCCGTCGTGATGCCCTTTTCCTTCGCGCCGGTCGAGACACTCAGGATGACGAACATGAGAATCGCGGTGAGCACCACTTCGAGAACGAAGGACTGCACCGCCTCGCCCGCCGGCAACGTCGCGCCGAGCGTGGCATTTTCCGGAAACAGCCCGCGCAGCAAACCGCTCGCGGCGAACGCGCCGACGCACTGGCTCGCGATGTAAGGCAGCGCCTCGCTCCACGGCATCCGGCCTGCCGCGCAAAAGCCCAGCGTGACCGCCGGATTCAGGTGCGCGCCGGAGACTTCGCCCAGCGTGTAGATCATCGCCAGCACCACCAGTCCGAACGTCAGCGCGATGCCGACGTGCGTGACGGCCCCGTGGCTGGCCTGGTTGATGACGATGGCTCCCGTGCCCGCGAACACGAGTGCGAACGTGCCGAGGGCTTCGCCCGCAAACTTCTTCATGCGGCGGATGATTGGCCACTGCGCCAGCGAAATCCAAGTGACAATTGCGTGACGCGGCGCGCGCAAAGTCGTTTGCCCCCGCGCCGGTTTCTGCTACACCGCTGGGCGCGTTATGAAGAAGTCGCTGTTGAGCCTCCCGGTTGTTCTCCTCGCCCTCGCGGCGTCGGCCCAGGCGCCGGACAATCTCGTCGTCGAGGGCGTGCCGGCCATCACGCCGGAGTTGCGGAAGGATGTCGCCCGCTATCTGGAGTTTCGCGCGGCGGCCTTTCAGAGCTGGCATCCCATCCGGCGGGAGATGCTCATCACCACGCGCTTCGCGGACACGCCGCAGCTCCACCTCGTCAGGTCGCCCGGCGGCGCGCGCAAACAAGTCACCTTCGGCAGCGAGCCGGTCGGCGGCGGCCAGTTCCGGCCCAAGGCGGGCGACTACATCGTCTATTCGCAGGACAACGGCGGCGGGGAATTCTACCAGCTTTACCGGCACGATGTGCAGGACGGCAAAACCACGCTGCTCACCGACGGCAAATCGCGCAACACCGGCGGGCGCTTTGCGAACAGCGGCATTCAACTCGCCTACACTTCCACGCGCCGCACCGGCAAGGACAACGACATTTATGTGATGATGCCCTCTGACCCGAAGAGCGATCGGCTGCTCACCGAACTCTCCGGCGGCGGCTGGGGCGTGCTCGATTGGTCACCCGATGACAGCCTGCTGCTCGTGCTCCAGTATGTTTCCATCAACGAGAGTCATCTTCACCTCGTGGACGCGCGCACGGGCAGGCGCTCGCCGCTCACACACAACGGCAAGGACAAGGTTGCCTACGGCCACGCGCGCTTTGCGAAGGACGGCAAGTCCATCTACGCCTCGTCGGATGACGACTCGGAATTCCAGCAGCTCATCCGCATAGACCTGAAGAACGGCGAGCAGAAGACGCTCACCGCGAACATCTCGTGGGACGTGGAGGAGTTCGAGCAGTCGCCGGACGGCAAGGTGATCGCATTCGTCACGAACGAGGCCGGCGTCGGCACGCTGAACCTGATGGACGCGAAGAACGGCAAACCGCTGCCCAAGCCCAAGCTCCCGCTCGGCACGGTCAGCAACCTCGAATGGCACTCCAACGCGCACGATCTTGCGTTCAACCTCAGCTCGGCGAAGTCACCGCTGGACGTGTATTCCTACGACGTGAGGACAGGCCAGCTCGAGCGCTGGACCGAGAGCGAGACCGGCGGGCTGAACCCCGAGGGCTTCGTCGAGCCGGAGGTCATCAAACTCAGCAGCTTCGACGGCCTGCTCATCAGCGCGATTGTCTATCGGCCGGACCCGAAGAAATTTCCCGGCCCGCGCCCGGTCATCATCAACATCCACGGTGGACCGGAAGGCCAGTCGCGGCCCGGCTTTCAGGCGCGAAACAATTACTTCCTCAACGAACTCGGCGTCGCGATCATCTACCCGAACGTGCGCGGCTCGGCGGGCTACGGGAAAACCTTCCTCACGCTCGACAACGGCTTCAAGCGCGAGGACTCCGTGCGGGACATTGCGACCATCATCGCCTGGATCGCCCGCAATCCCGATTTCGAGCGCAGCCGCATCGCCGTCACCGGCGGCAGCTATGGCGGCTACATGAGCCTCGCGTGCATGGTGGCCTATGCGGAGATTCTCCGCTGCGGCATTGATGTCGTGGGCATCTCGAACTTCGTCACGTTCCTGAACAACACGCAGGACTACCGCCGCGACCTGCGCCGCGTGGAATACGGCGACGAGCGCGACCCGAAGATGAAGGAGTTCCTCGAACGCATCTCGCCCGCGAACCACGCCGCGCGCATCAAGAAGCCGCTCTTCGTCGTGCAAGGGAAGAACGACCCGCGCGTGCCGCTCACCGAGTCCGAACAGATGGTCAAAGCCATCCGCGACGCCGGTGGCAAGGTCTGGTATTTGATGGCCAAGGATGAAGGCCACGGCTTTGCCAAGAAACGCAACGCGGATTTCCAGTTCCTCTCCACCATCCTCTTCTACAAGGAACACCTGCTGAACTAGCCCGTCGTGTCTTCCCCACGCCACATTGTCCTCTACGACGGTGAGTGCTCGCTGTGCACCTTCCAGATGAAGCTGCTTACGTGGCTGGACTGGTGCCACGTCGTGCGCCTGCTGCCCATCGCGGACTCCGAGGCGGCACGCGTCGCGCCCACGCTCTCGCGCGAAGCGCTGCTGGAGGCCATCCACTGCGTCACGACCGATGGCACGATTCACCGCGGCGCACGGTGTCTGCGTTTTGTCGGCCTGCGGATGCCGCTGCTGGTGCCGCTCGCGCTCGTGCTCTGGTTTCCCGGCGTCATCTGGATTGCGGAGCGCATCTATCAATGGGTCAGCCGTCATCGGTATTTCCTGAGCAAGATTTTCGGCTGCAAGGACGCCTGCGCCATCCTCCCCGCGCGCAAACGTAACGAGGACGGATGAGCCGGCCGCGCCTCCGCCATGTCTTCTGCGTCGTGGCGGACTGCCACGCGGCGTCAGGCCACTATCGCTCGCTCTGGCAACGGCACTTCTACGGCGGCCTGCGTGGCGTGGTGGAGCGCCTTTTTCTGCCCGAGGGAATTGATTTTGGCTGGGCGCGAAAAATCCTTCCCGGCGAGACGCGCGGACTGGAAGCGCAACGCGATCGCACGAGCGAGCAGTTGGCCGCGCAAATTCTCCAAGCCCACACCACGCACGGGCTGGACGCCGTCATCTCCTACTGCTTCGGCCACGACCTGAATCCCGAAGTCGCGCGCCGGGTCATCGCGGCGGGCGTGCCGTGGATCAACTTCTTCTGCGACAGCACGCACCGCTTCGAGGAAGTGGCGGCGCTCGCGCGAGCCACGTCGCTGAATTGGTTCGTCGAGCACGCAGCGATCCCGAGCTATCGCGCACTCGGCATGCCCTTCGTCTGCCTGCCGTATGCGTTCAACCCTGGGCAACTGCCCGACTGCGAATGTCGCGAGCCGTTGCGCCCTGCCGCGTTCATCGGCATGCCCACCGGCCCGCGCGTGCAACAGCTCGGCCAATTGCGCGACGCCGGGGCCGAGTTTGAGATTCGCGGGCCGGGCTGGGAGGAGCCATGTGACGAAGTGCCGGCCAGCGCCGCGCAGCAGGCAATGCTCTTCCACGGGCTGGGCGACCACTTGCGGCAGCAGCCGCATTGGCCGGCGGTGCGTGCGCTGACGCGCGGGCCGTTGAGCGATGCGGAAATGCCGGAGTATTTGCGCGGCTGTCAGGTCGTGCTCGGCTTGAACCAAGGACTCGACCGGCACGGCCGCACGACGAGCTATCTGAAATTGCGCGACCTCGAATTCCCCGGCCACGGCTGCTGTTACCTCACCGAGCACAACGCCGACGTGGCCGCCGCGCTCGACGTGGGCCGCGAAGTCATCACCTATCGCACGCTCGAAGAGGCGGCGGAACTGCTGAAGCATCTGGCCCGCGACCCGAGCCGCGCGGCGGAAATTGGTCGGGCCGGACGTCGCCGCGTTTTATCGGAACACACCTGGGCGACGCGCGTGCATCAGTTGGCGGCGGCGCTGTGAACTGCCTGCGGAATTGTGCTTTGCCCGTCGGTCTGCTTGACTGCCGGGCAGCATGAACGAACTCCCGCAGGCAGGGTGGCCCCAAGCCGCTTGGGCGCGTCTGCTCGCCGCCGCTGCGCTGGTGCGGATGCAGCCGTTCGACGTCACGACAGCGGAGGGACAATCCAAGGAACGCTACCGGCGCGCGGCGCTCGCGGCGCTCGCGGCGATGGCCTCCAAGGGATTGTCGCTGGTCACTCTGCTGGTGAGCGTGCCGCTCACGGTGAGGTATCTGGGCGCGGAGCGCTTCGGGCTGTGGATGGCCGTCAGCGCGCTGATCGCGTTCCTCAATCTGCTGGATTTCGGTGTCGGCAACGGCCTGCTCAACCGCGTGGTCGAGGCCAATGGAATCGGCGACGCGGCCGGCATCCGGGCGGCGGTGAGCAGCGGCTTCTTCCTGCTCTGCGGGCTGGCGATGGGGCTGCTCGTTGTTTTCGCCGTGAGCTATCCGTTGCTGCCCTGGCCGGCGCTGCTCAATGTCCGCTCCCCGGCAGCCGCGGCTGAGACCGGGCCTGCGGTCGCGGCGTTCGTCGTGACGTTTTCCCTGGGCTTGCCGTTAAGCGTGGTGTCGCGCGTGCAACTCGGCTTCCAGGAAGGACTGATCAGCAACCTCTGGCAAATTGCGGGTAACTTGGCGGGCTTCGTCGGCCTGCTGGCGGTGGTCAGTTGTCAAGGCGGGCTGGTCTGGTTGGTGGCGGCGGTCACGGGACTGCCAGTGCTCGTGCAAGTGCTTAACGGTGCATTCTATTTCCTGCGTGCCCGACCCGGGTTGATGCCGCAGTGGAGCGCCTGTTCCGCAGTCGAACGCCGCCGGCTCGCGCAGACGGGCGGCGCGCTCTTCCTGCTGCAAGTGTTCGCGCTGGCCTGGAACTACCTCGATGTGTTTGTGATCACCCATGCGGTGGGCCTGGAAGCCGCAGGGCACTACGCGGTCCTGCTTCGGATGTTCGCGGTGACGATGGTGGCCCAGTTCTTCATCGCGCCGCTCTGGCCAGCCTATGGCGACGCGCTGGCACGGAGCGATACGGGATGGGCACGTCGGACCCTTAGGCGGTCACTGCTCGCCAGCCTGTCCTTGTGCCTGATGGCGGGAGTGCCGCTGGTGCTGTGGGGCGGCTGGCTCGCTGAGGAAGTGTTGCTGGCCGGCTTCCGACCCGGACGGATGCTCCTGCTCGGTTTTCTCGTCTTGAACGCGCTGTTGCTCGTCTGCTGGAATCTCTCCATGCTTCTGGTGCATGGCGATTTCCTGCGGCGACAGGTTTGGTTTTACGGCCTTGCCGCTGCGGCGGCCTTGACTCTCAAGCTGGCCGTGGCCGGCACGCATGGAATGAACGGCGTGGTCTGGGCCGGAATCCTTGCGTTTGGAATTATCTACATTCCATTCGCCTGGGCGCTGGCCCGGGAGGCAGCCCGGGCGGGCGGCGCGGCAATGACCGGGACAGCGCACGCAACCTCCCCATGAACCCTGCCAACCATCCGGGACGGAAAATCCTTCGGCGGCTGTGCAGGCTGGCAGCCCAGGTCACCGGGCGCCCCAGACTGCGGATGAAACTCGAGGCAGGCCCGTTGCTGGAAGTCCGCCTGAACGACCAGCTTGGCCGCGTCATCCTCCGGGACGAGGAGTTTGAGTCCGAGTTGCGACAGGCGATGCTCGCGGCCATCAAGCCGGGGATGACCGTGCTCGATGTGGGCGCGAATTTCGGTTATTACTCTGTGCTGTTCGCCCATTCAGTCGGCCCTCGGGGCAGGGTGGTGGCGTTCGAGCCAAATCCGGCGATGCTGCACGAACTGCGGCATAATCTCGCCCTCAATGAATTCTCGCACGTCATCACGCAGCCATTCGCACTCAGCGACCACGAGGGTGAACTGGAATTTTCCTGCCCGGTGCCAGGCCAGGAAGGGCATGGGAGTCTCCGGCCCAACGCGTCCTTCGCCGTCCAAGGCACGATCCGCGTGCGCTGCCGCCCGCTGGACGCGGTGTGCTCGGAGTTGCAACTCCCGGCCGTGGATGTGGTGAAGGTTGATGTGGAGGGAGGAGAGTTGCAGGTGTTCAAAGGCGCGACTCGGTTGTTCTCAGGGCCGCAACGGCCAGTTGTTTTTTTTGAGAACGCGGAGCCAATGTGCCGCGCGTTTGGGCACGGGGCGGCCGATGTCCTGTCGTGGGTCGCCGCGCAGCGGTATTCCCTGAAGCAGATTGATTCCGGCAACTGGGTGGCCAGACCGATTGCAAACGCCTGACCTGGACCAGTCCCGGTCAGTCCGGCTTGCGCCGGACAAAGATCGCATCAATCTGAAGGACGCGCCCGTCGAGCGGGCTGACCGATTCGTCGAACGTGCCGCCGAATGCGAACCCCGAATCGTCCATGGACTTCAGCAGATCACCAAACGACGGCTGGCCTTCATAAAGAGTCTCCAACGAAGTCTCTATGATCGCCACTTTCGCCCGGCCCAAAGTCCGCCGGCCACCCCGCAAGACCTCCCCCTCAAAGCCCTGGACGTCTATTTTGACCAGCATCGGACCTTCAATCGCCACCGACGCCATCACGTCGTCCAACCGTTTGACCGGCACGCAGATGGTGCGGGTGGACTTTGTCAGCGGAAATTCAACCCCCAGCTTCGGCGACATTTTCAGGAAGGAGGAGGAGGCCGTGAATTCATTCCGCTCAAATGAAAGCTCCCCGGCCTGGCTGCCGAGGCCGGAATTGAACAGGATGGATCCAGGCTCCCCGGCCAAATGCCGCTGCAACTCGGCAAAACAATCCGGCAGGGGCTCGAAGGCGACGATGCGCGCGCCCGGGAAGGCCGCGCGCGCCGAAAGCGCGAAATGGCCGACGTGAGCACCGATGTCCAGCACGACCCCGAAATCTTGTTGCAGGAAAAACGGTCGTGACAACCTCAGGTAAGTGTCCAAGCCGATCCCATGACGGCGGAGACGCCAGAGCCGGGGATGACGCAAATAGTGAACCAGCCGGTCCAACCTTTCGCCGATCCCCGATCTCGTTGGTTTCTGTTCGCGCACTGGCATCAGTCAATTTCTGTTTGCCGGGGAACCCTGTTCAGGCTGGCCGGCCATGACTCGGATCTCACCTGGAAAGCCTGAGTTGCGGCGCAAGCTCGCCTTTTCGAATTGATGCCAGCGGCTCGGATCGCGCGGCCTGCTGCGGCGATTCGGCCAGATTGCGCGAGACGCCGGCTTCGGCTGGTGCCAGGTGCCGCAGAAGCACACCCAAGCCAAGGAAGAACCAGATCGTCGGGTCGTTCAAATCGCTCCCGAAGTAGATCGCCACAGAGTAACTCACCACGTATGCGAAGACCAGCAGGTGAAGGTCGCTGACAAACGGATCCAGCCGGTGCAAACGACGGCAAAGCCGGAAATTCCAGAGCGCGTGCCAGACTTGTAAAACGAGAAAAAAAGCCGCCGCTGGGATGCCGAACGCACGCGCTGCCGCCAGATAGCCGTTATGCACGGAGCCGGCGGCGACGTCCACGTCCACCATCGCGGACTCGAAGTCCGCCCGCGTCTGGAAAACCCACGCGTTTTCGAGTCCGCCATAGCCCTTCCCCACCCACGGCCGCTGCTGGATGTCCTCCAGCGCACGTTCCCAGCGGGCCATGCGCCAGCGCATATTCTCCGCGGCGTCGGTTTGGTAGGCGATGCGCGGGCTGACCACGGAAAGAATGCGGAGCAACCCAACTTCGCGGAATTGCGCATACTCGCCCACGACGTAGAACATCAGCAGCAGCGCGATGAACCCTCCCCCCGCGGCGACCGTATGCAACAACCGCCAGCGCAGTGCGGCAACGCACATCAGCATCACCAACAGCATGAGCAGGCCGCTCCGGCTGCCGCCCAGCACCACCGCCAGCAGCCCCAAGCCAAGCAGCGCCGCCCGCAGGCCGGGCGGGGGTCTGCAAATGTTTGGCAGCACTGCGAGCATCACCAGAATCATCCCGTAGCCCGGCAGCACCACGAAGCGCAGGAAGCCGTTGTCGAACGTGGTCACAAACACGCCGAACTGGCTCAAGATCGAGGCGGCCGTCCCGCTACGGGAGAACACCAGCGGAATGAACAGCGCCGCCAGCACGCCGGCGATGATGCCCAGCCAACGCAGGAGGCTGGCCAACTGTTCGCGCGTGTTGATCGTGAAGCCCAGGAGCACCACTAAGCCGAAGCAAGTCGCATAGCTGAGGTAGGCGCGGAAGCCCGTGACGTGCGTGCCAAACCCCTTCGGATTGGGCAGCACCGGATCCATCCCGTAGCGAATCGCGACCCATAGAAAGAACAATGCCACGCCCGGCGTAAGGATCAGCAGCGCGGACTTCACGTCCGACCGCCGCACCGCGCACCGCAGGATGTATTTTACCACGCACAGCGCGAGCACCGAGGCCAGCAGCGGGACGCCGCGCACAAACGGAACCGGGAGGATGAAGGGGCACAGCAATCCGAAGGCGAGCAGCGCCGCAAACCCCTCCGCCACCAGCACCGCCGTGAGCAACGCCGCCCCTGCGCCGAGTATGAGGAAAAAATGATTTTCCGTCGCGAGCGCAAAGGCGACCACGAGCGAAAGCACGAGGCAGACGATCGCGCCCAGCAGCGCTTGGACGGAAGTGTTCATTCAGTGGCGGCTCGGCTGGCCATGTCTGAATACCACGATGACAGACGCGCGGCGTGCTGTTCCATACAGAAAACGCCTTGAACTGCTTTGCGCTGTGCAAAGAGGTTTTCAGTGTCTTTCTGCGTTGCGTGAGCCAGCGCGGTGGAGACGCTTTCCCCGTTCAGCGCATCTGATCGGAGCACGCCGGCTTGGCTGTGCGGCGCTGGCAACTCGTCGAGAAATGTCCCCGACAAGACCACAACACGGCAACCACGGGCGAACGCTTCGAGGATGACCAGACCGAACGACTCCGGCGCGCCAAGGTGCACGAAAATGTCTTTTGCCGTCAGCACTTGCGTCCAGTCCGCCGACCACGGATGCACCTTGATCGCGGGATCGTCAGCGCAAGCCGCCTCGATCCTGCGCTGGCATTCGGGGTCTGTCGGCGCGGACGCGCGACCGAAGAGCGCGAGTTCCGCCGTCACTCCGCTTGCCCGCAACCGGCAGAAGGCGGCGGTCAAAACATCGAGATGCTTGCCTGGCACGAAGGCTCCGGCAGCGACAAAACGCAACCGGCCATCGCCAGCCGGCGGCGGCGCGCCCGGCCAGTCCACGTCAGGCAGCATCACAAACGAGCGGTCTGGCACCCCGCCGAAGTGTCGGCAGGTCTGGTGCGAATTGAAAATCCACTCCGCCCGCCCGTAGCGCTGGAGCGCGTGGTAAATCCAAGGTCGGCGCGGCAGGAAGTGAGCGTGCAGCACCACAGGCACGTGTCGCCAGCGACCTGCGAGACTGGCGGCCACCATGCCGACGCGACTGTGCGCGTGCAGCACGACGCGGCGCTCGCGCTTCAGCCACGCGGACAACACTCGCGCCTCGCGCCAGCCGGCCAGCGCGTCATGAAAGACGGAGCCGTTTACCTGGGTCGCAGTCCCGGCACAAACGAACGATCCCGCTTGCTCCGGTGGAACAAACCTCTCGTGCATCCAAATCCGCTGCGTGACACCGGCGAGATTTAGCCGGCAGATGCGGGTGACGACGCTGGCTGTCCCGCCGCGAAGTTCCATCCCGCCCAGCACGTGCAGGACATTCACGCCGTCCGCGCTCATGTCGGGGGCGGCAGAGGATGAGCGGGCGCGCAGCCGAAGAGCCCCTTGACCTGCCGCACCAGGGAGCGCAGCCAGCGCTGTCGGCGAAGCGGTTCCGTGGCGAGATAAAAACGGATCGCGAGTTCACCGCGGTCGAAGTAGCCCAGCCCCAGCTTGCGCCGCACGCGCAGGAAGGTTTCGTAGTGCGCCGCCATGTGCGCGTCCATGAGCGAGCCGGGCCGGCGGTGATAGATGGCCAGCAAGTCGGGGATCGGCTGGCAGCGGAACTCCTTCATCGCACGCACGGTCCACTCGTAGTCCATCGCGTAACGGATGCTGACATCCAGCACGCCCACGCGCTCATACACGGAGCGATGCACCCACGTCGCGGCCTGATTGATGCCGATCCGTGTGCCGAGTAGTTCCTTCAAGTTGTAATCCCACGGCTGGAGCACCTCCTCCACCGTGCCGTCGTAGCCGCGCATTTCCTCCGCGCCGCAGAAGACGCGTGCGTCGGTGTAACGCCCAACTGCCGCCTTGAACTTCGCCATCGCGCCGGGCGCGAGCTCGTCGTCGGCGTTGAGCCAGAGTATCCATTCGCCCGTCGCGCGCTGGATGCCTTTGTTCACCGCGTCGGAAAGGCCGCGATCCTTCTCCGAGATGAACTTCACGTCAGCCTGGGTTTGCAGCCACTCGACCGTCCCGTCCTTGGAGCCGCCATCAATGACCCAGTGCTCGATGTCGCCGGGTGCCATGCTCTGCGCGCAAACCGAGGCGCGATTCCGGGGCAGGAACGCGCGCGCATTCAGTGCGGGGGTGATGATGCTGAAAAACGGTCGGCTCATGCGTTGGAGGTGGGGAAAGAGGGTAAGAATCGGCGGAGAACAGAGCGTGCGCCTGAACTGGTTTCAACGAGTGGAATTTCTGAGAGGCCAACCGGCGTGTCAAGCTTGCCGGCCAGAACTCCGGCAGCTGGTGGCGGGGAAGAATGCGCCAGGCTGGTTGTCATCGGTCGCTTCGGGTATTCCCTTTCGCATGGCAGACAGTCTGAATAGAGTTCCCCGCGCTCGCCAGCCCGGACCGTCGCGTGGAATGCCACGTCACGCGGTCAATGTTCTGGTGGAAATGGTGACGTGATGAATCCGCCCGAGCCGCCCAACCCGCAGTTGATTCACGTCGGCTGGAAACGCCGCCTCGGAGGACTTGGGCTGGGCGTCGTCGCGGGTGCGGTCTCGCTGGCGCGCCGTGGCACGCCGGAAGGCAAGCGAGCCGTCATCCTCGAACCGTTCGGCATGGGGGACGTCATCAGCCTCGAACCGCTCGTGCGCCAACTGCGCGCCGCAGGTTGGCACGTGCAACTCGCGGCCCGCCCCGCTTGGCGAGAATTGTTTCCCCCCGGCACGCTCGACGGCTGGTGCGACTTCACCGCGCCGTGGAGCCGATACGAGTCTGGGCAGAAGTATCGGCTCGGCTCGCTCTTCGGTGCGGAGTTGCGCGAGTCCCGCGCACGCTTGCGCGAGGCGGCGTCTGGGGCGGTGGGCATCGACACGCGCGGCGACGTGCGCAGCGTGCAATTGCTTTGGCTCGCTGGCTGTCGCCAGCTGTGGACGCTCGACCGTTACCTCGGAACCGATCTCGCAGTGCCCAGGAGCGCGGCCAGCCTGCTTCCAACTGACCTTAAACTGCCGCGCTGGCGACTGAACTTGTCGGCCTTCGCCGCGCTCACAAGCCAGCCCGCCGCCGAACGCGCGCCGGACTTGCGCCACTTGATTCCCGCCGGGTTGAAATCAGGACAGCGCCGCGTTGCGCTGATTCCTGTCGCGCCGTGGCGCGGCAAGCTGTGGGAACGTGAGAAGTGGCGTGAACTTTCCACAAAACTTCGGGCACAAGGCTGGGAGGTCGCCGTCCTTTGCGGTCCACAACAAACTTCCCTCGCACGGGAAGCGATTGGCGAACCCCTGTCCGTCACCGAGTGCGACAGCCTCGACCGATGGGTCAGTGAACTCGCGGGCTCAAGTCTCGTCATCACGCTCGACACCGGCCCCATGCATCTTGCCGCTGCGCTCGCAGTGCCCCTCGTCGCGTTGTTTGGCCAAGGACTGTTGCCGCTGTGGACGCCGCCGGGTGAACCCAGCCTTGTCGTCAGCCACCAAACTGACGCGGATTTCAAACCCTGTCATCCGCTGGAAGAAAACTGGGAGCAAGGCGCGCGCTTCATGCGCCGAATCAGCGTGGCGGAAGTGTTGAGCGCGGTGGAACGGGCGATGCGTTGAAACACAGCGCACCGTGCCGGCGATTTGTAGTCGCCGTCTGCGAGCCACCTCCAGGAACGGCGGCTGCAAGCCACCAGGCGAGTCAAGCTCAGGCCAGCACGGCCTTGACCACGTTGCCGTGGATGTCGGTGAGGCGGAAGTCACGGCCCGCGTGGCGGAAGGTGAGGCGCTCGTGGTCGAAGCCGAGCAGGTGGAGAATCGTCGCCTGCAAATCATGGACGTGGACCGGATTCACCTCGGCCTTGAAACCGAACTCATCCGTCGCGCCATAGACCGTGCCGCCTTTGACGCCGCCGCCCGCGAGCCAAGTCGTGAAGCCGTGGTGGTTGTGGTCGCGGCCGTTGATCTTGCCGGCGTTCGAGCCGGGCGTGGGCAATTCCACCGTGGGCGTGCGTCCGAATTCGCCGCACCAGATGACGAGCGTGTCGTCGAGCAGGCCGCGTTGCTTCAAATCCTTCAACAGCGCGCCGATGGCCTGGTCGCATTGCTTCGCGAGTTTGCGGTGTTGCTCCTCCAAATCATCGTGGCTGTCCCACGGCTGGCCCGCGCCGTGCCAGACTTGCACGAAGCGCACGCCGCGCTCGATGAGCCGCCGCGCCGTGAGAATCTGCCGCGCCTGCGTGCCCTCGCCATACATCGCGCGGATGTGCGCCGGCTCCTTCGAGATGTCGAACGCGTCCGCCGCCTCCATCTGCATCCGGTAGGCCAGCTCGAAGGACGCGATGCGCGCCTCCAACTGCGCTTCGTGCGCTCGGGCCGCAGCGTGGCGTTGGTTCATTTGCTGGAGGAGGTCAAGCTGCGCGCGTTGCTCGGACAGCGAAATCTGCTTGTTGGAAATGTGTTCAATAAGCCGCTCGATGCGCGTCTCTGCGGTGTTGATGTAGGTGCCTTGGAAAACGCCCGGCAGAAACGCGCACTGCCAGTTCTGCGATTCCTGAATCGGGTAGCCGTTCGGACACATCGCGATGAAGCCGGGCAGGTTTTGGTTCTCCGTGCCGAGTCCGTAAGTCACCCACGAGCCCATGCTCGGGCGCGGCAGGCGGGCGTCGCCGCAGTTCAACAGCATGAGCGATGGCTCGTGGTTCGGCACGTCCGCATGCATCGAGCGGATGACGCAGATGTCGTCCATGCTCTCCGCCGTCTTCGCGAAAATCTCGCTCACCTCGATGCCGCTCTTGCCATACTTCTGAAACTTGTAGGGCGAGCGAAACGCCGTGCCGGTGCGACGCTCGGTGCGCAGTTCGTAAGGCAGCGCCTTGCCGTGATGTTTGTCGAGCGCGGGCTTGGGATCGAACGTGTCCACGTGGGACGGGCCGCCGTTGAGGAAGATGTGAATGACTCGCTTGGCCGTCGCGGCAAAGTGCGGAGCCTTCGGCATGAGCGGCGAAGCGCTGTTGATCTCGGCACTCGCGGAACTAAGGCCCAGCTCGCCGAACAACGCGCCGAGGCCGAGCGCGCCCATGCCCATGCCACAACGGGAAAGCAACTCGCGCCGTGACAGGACGAGATGCTCAGGTCGAAGTCCGTGATGACTCATCGTGTTCACTGACGGTGTTTGTGGCATAAGCCATTCAAGTTCCCAACTTCGCCGCCGCCTCGTCTGCCGAGATGCCGCCGAGGCGGAAGACTTTGTGCCGCGAGGTCTGCCCGCGCACGAGCGTCACGGCGCGGCGCGGGAGGCCGAGCGTTTCCGCAAGAAATTCCACGACGGCCTGACTGGCCGCAGAGTCCACCGGCGGTGCGGTGACGGCGATTTTTAACTCGCTCCCGTGCAGACCGCCGATTTGATTCCGGCACGCGCGCGGCTGGACTTTGACGGAAAGGAAAACGCCGTCGGGCTGGCTGCGAAGATACGGTGGGAGCGCCATCGCCTAGCTCACCAGCCGCTCGCGCGCCGCCACGACGCGCGCGATGGCCGCGTCCACGCCGCGGGCGCACGCCGTCAAGTGGCCCATCTTGCGGCCGTTGCGCGCGTCGGCCTTGCCGTAGAGATGGAGCTTCACATGCGGATCGGCGAGTGCGGCGGCCCAATGCGGCTCGCCTTTTTCCCAGTGATGGCCGAGCAGGTTCGCCATCGCAGCAGGCGCACGCAGCGCGGTGGAGCCGAGCGGCAGGCAGCACACAGCGCGGACCTGCTGCTCAAACTGGCTCGTGACACACGCATCAATCGTGAGATGGCCGCTGTTGTGCGTGCGCGGCGCGAGTTCGTTCACCAGCAGCTTGCCGCTCTTCGTGACGAACAGTTCGACGGTCAGCAGACCGACGACTCCGAGCTTTTCGAGAATGCCTGCTGCGAGTTCGACCGCTTCCTTCGCAAGCTTGGGATCAATGGCGGCGGGCGCGAAGGTCACGTCGAGGATGTGGTTCACGTGACGGTTTTCAAAAACAGGAAACGCGGCGGACTTCCCGTCAGCCGTGCGTGCGGCGACGACGGAGATTTCCTTCTCGAAGTCCACGAAGGCCTCATAGATGCCGATTGCGCCGCCGAGGTTCGCATAGACCTGCGCGGGGTCTGACTGCGCGTAAACTTTCTGCTGACCCTTGCCGTCGTAACCGAAGCTCGCGGTCTTGAGCACGGCGGGCAGGCCGAGGTCGCGCGCGGCGGCGTGGAGGTCCGCGTAAGTCTTCACCTCGCGGAAAGGCGTGGTGGGAAAACCGTGGTCGCGGAGGAAGGTCTTTTCGCGCAGCCGCTCCTGCGTAATGTGCAGCACGCTGCCAGCGGGGCGCACGATGGTGTGACGCGCGGCAACTTCAGAGGCGATGGACGGGACGTTCTCGAACTCGAACGTCAGCACGCTCACACGCTGCGCGAAGTCCGCGAGCCGCTCCTCATCCAGATAGTCACCGACCGCCTCGAGGTCTGCGACTTGTCCTGCGGGCGTATCCGCGTCCGGCGAATAGACGGCGACGCGGTAGCCCATTTCCCGCGCGGCGATGGCCAGCATCCGCCCGAGCTGGCCGCTGCCGAGGATGCCGAGAGTCGAGCCGGGGAGGATGGGGAAATTCACGCGGACGAGACGAGGGTTGTCAGCCTACCGGTTCAGCCGGGTGCGGATTGCTTCCGGGTCTTGCAGGAGATTCAGCACGGCGTAGATGACGACTTCATCCCGTTCGAGCACGTAGAAGACTCCATAAGGAAAGGATTTGGTCTTGTAACGCCGAAACCTTCCGTGAAACCGGGGACACCATTCGGGAAAAGCCCCGACCAGCTTTTGCCCGGCCTCGATCTCGCGGATGAACTTGGCGGCGACGCGGGTGTCAATTTCAGCGTAGTAGGCGATGGCATCGAGGTAATCTACCGTGGCACCGGAGTTGAAGCGGAGTTTCACTTCAGCATCGCCCAAGCCCGCGCGGACACCTCCTCGGCTGTGTGCATTTCCGCGCGTCCGGCCAAGTAGTCCGCCCGCCGTTTTTCGAGCAGCTCAAGGATGGCGCGGTCCTGCTCCGAACCGAAACTCTCACCCAGATTGGCGGCCAACTGGTCGGCCAATTCGATGCGCTCCTGCGCCGATAGCTGCAAGGCCTGGTCGAGGACGCTTTGAACGGCTGTGCTCATGGCGGAAAGGTAATGACGCAGGAAAACTGGCTCAAGTCGTCTTTGTCGGCGGCAACGTGTGGCTCTCCCGCACCTTCTTCGTCTGCTCCGCACGAAACTTCTCGTAGGCCTTGCGGAACTTCGCGTGCTTGTTGCCGAGAATCGCCGTCGCCAGCAGCGCCGCGTTGATCGCGCCGGCCTTGCCTATGGCGAGCGCACCCACGGGGATTCCACCGGGCATTTGCACGATGGAAAGCAACGAGTCGAGGCCGTTGAGCGACTTGGATTGCACGGGCACGCCGAGCACCGGAAGCGAAGTCTTTGCCGCCGTCATGCCGGGCAGGTGCGCCGCCCCGCCCGCGCCGGCGATGATGACTTCGAGGCCGCGCGCCGCCGCCGTCGCCGCATACTCGAACATCCGGTCCGGCGTGCGATGCGCGGAAACGACCTCGGTTTCATACGGCACGCCGAGCGCGTCGAGCTGCGCGGCGGCGTGCTGCATCGTCTCCCAGTCGGACTGGCTGCCCATGATGATGCCGACGAGAGGTTTGGCGGGCTTGCGTTGGCTGGCCATAGCGCGGGGATTCAAGCGGAGCGGCGGCGGTTTGGCAACGCTGCCGCCAAGTCCGCGAGAAACTGAATCCCGCGCCTTGCCAAACGGCCCTGAATCTCCCACGCTCCGCCCACGCATGAAGACAATCTCGGCGCTCCTCGGGTTGACGGTTACGCTCGCAGCCGTGACCGCGCGCGCGGATTACTGGCACGTCCCGCCGCGCGGCAACACCGTCCAGCTCGAATACGAGGCCGGGGCGGCTTATCTCTCCGGTTCCCGGCTTTCGCTGGGCACCGTGCGGCTTGGCAGCGTTGATTCCACGCACACCCACCTCGTCGCGGGTGTGGCGGTGCGCGCGACGGACGACTTCACCTTCCGCGTCGCCGCCGAGTATCGCCGCAACGACTTCGATGTCGGCCCAGGCGTGCCGATTCCGAACGTGCTCGGCAACGCGGGCCTGCAACTCACCGGCAACTGGGCGCTGCGCAACAATCTTTCCCTCTGGGTCAACGCCCGCCCAGGCGTCTACAGCGACTTCCGCGACATCGGCTGGGGCGACCTCAACGCGCCCTTCAACACCGTGCTCGCGTGGAAACAGGACGAGGATATCCTCTGGCTTCTCGGCATTTACGTGGACCTGCGCGCGCAATATCCCGTGTTCGGCGGCCCTGGCGTGCGCTGGCGCTTCGCGGAATACTGGACGCTCAACCTTGTCGCGCCCCGCCCGCGCCTGGAATTCCAGGCCAGCGACGACCTCCTGCTCTACACCGGCGCGGAGTGGCGGCAGGTCGCCTACCGCGTGGCCAAGGATTTCGGCACCAAGGTCGCCAACCCGGCGCTCAACAATCAAATGCTCGACTACCGCGAGTTCCGCGTGGGGACCGGCTTGAACTACAGCTTCAGCCGCCTCGTCAATCTCGGCCTCGAAGGCGGCTACGCGCTCGAACGCCGCTGGACCTACTACAGCGCGCACAAGCAGCTCACCGACAACGGCGCGGGCTATGTCGCCGCCACCATCAACGGGAAATTCTGACGGAAGATCGGTCTCCGGCCCGGCGGGACACGGTTCTGAAGGATTAACCAGAGCAGCAGGAGCTTCACGGTTTTCACGCGCCCACCCTTTTCTTGAGCTCCTTCAACTGCGTGGCCTCGGGCTTGGCCGTGTAATACTTGTCAAGCGGGTAGCAGCCGGAGATGAGGCCGTTGCGCGGCGCGGTGGTGCAGTCGCTGAACGTGCGGCAGATGAAACGCTTTTCGATTTCACCCGTCCGCGCGGCGTCCGCGAGCATATTCGGGTAACTCAGCACAGCGCGGCCGATGCCGACCATGTCCGCCCAGCCGTGGCGCAGGAGATACTGCGAGACGTGCGGGAGGAATTCCTGCAAGTAGCTCAGGCCGGAGGCGACCAAAACTGGAATTCTGAATTCTGAATTCTGAATTCTGAATTCCTCCAGATGCGCCTTCAACTTCCTCACCACCTGCACCTGCCGCTCCACGTCAATCATGGGGTCATGCGCCGGCTGATAGCCATCGCTCGGTGGATATGCGGCGGGGCGCTGGAGATGCGGCGTGTAGTAGGGCGAGCCGGCGGTGGTGTTCAGAATCTTCACGCCAAGTTGCGCGCAAAGTTCGGCGAACTGGAACGTCTCTGTGAGGTCAATCTGCGTCGGGTCGCTCGGGTTCACGCCGAAGCCGTAGCGATACGGCAGTGCGTGCGCGTGCTCTTCCGGAATGCCGGGGCCGAGCTTGCCGGGCACCGACAGGGCCGGGTTGGGCCGGTGCGGCACCATGTCGAAGCAGCTCAGGCGCACGGCGAAATCAATCTTGTTCCCACTCGCGCGGATGCCGGCGATGATGTCGCGCAAAATGCGCGTGCGGTTCTCGAAGCTGCCACCGAACTTGCCCGGCCGCGTGTGCGCGCCGAGGAACTCGTGCAGTAAATATCCGTGGCAATGTTTCAGGTCCACGAAGTCCGCACCCACGTCCCAAGCGAGCTTCGCCGCGCGGATGTAGTCCTCGATGAGCCGCTCGATTTCATCGTCGGTGAACACCTGCGCGTCGCTCGTGACCTTGAACTTCGGGTCGAGGATCGGATGCCGGAACGCCACGCGCGGCTCGTAGCGCATGCGCTCGTTGGGCCGGCAGAAGCGCCCGGAGTGCGTGAGTTGAAAGCCGATGACGAGATCGTCCGTGCTGACGTAACGCTCCGCGTGCGCCTTTTTCAAAATGCCCATCAGCTCCGCAAGCCCGGCTTTGTTCTGCTCGATGATGATGAGCTGGTTCGGATTTGCGCGTCCGTCGGGCCGCACGGCCATCGCCTCCGCGCCGCAGATGAGCTTCGCGCCGCTCTCGCCGAAGCGTTGCCAGCGCCGCCGCATCTCCTTGGTCACGCCGCCAGTCGTCGTGCCGTCCCAGCCTTCCATCGGATGAATGGCGACGCGGTTGCCGACACTTTTGCCGTTGACGGTCAGGTTCGGCACCGGCTCGGCGAGCGGGGAATTGCCGGTGGCAATGGCATCTTCGCACGGCAACTCGATGCCGAGCGCGGCGCAGTGTTCGCGAAAATCTTCCACCGTCTTCAGCGACGGGACGCGCGTGAGTTTGAAGGGTTCGGGCATAGGGTTGATCGGGCGAGTTACGGCCCGGCGCGCTCGGCGACGTGGAGGCGGGTGAACTCGCCATCGCTCACGTTGTAGTAGATGCGCCGCCCGTCGGCACTGAAGACGGGGTGCGGATGCGACACGCGCCAGGATCTTGCGCCGTGCGAGTTGTCGAACTTGTGAATGATGATCTGCCCCGTCCCCTTCGCGTCAGCGAGCACGATGCCCCATTCAGCCCGCGAGCCACCCAAGCTCGTCATGATCGTGTCGGTGACGACTAGTTTTCCATCGGGACTCACAGACGGATGATCGCCGCTCACGTCGCGCAAGGCGAAAACTCGTGTGGGTTTTCCATCGGCGGTGGCCTTGGCACGGACCGCCTTCGTCGGCATGCCGGGATTCGTCACCACGCTCCCGTCATTGCTGTCGAAGACCGTGTAGTGCATCTCGGTGATGTGCCGGGAATCCGGCTGCCACGAGGGATGGCCCCACTTCGGATTCATGTAGAGAAATCTTTTCTCCGCGAGGCTGTAGCAGATCAGTCCCTCCCGCACGCTGGCGCTCTTGCTGCGCGGATCTTCGCCGGTGGCGAGGGCCATCTTGAAGAAAACGCGCTGAAGGTCGGGACTAAGGATCGGAAAAAAAACCGACGGTTTCTGCTCGCCGAAGGTTTTCGCGAACCAATCGGGATACGCCTGCTTCAGCGCGTCCACGGTCACAGCGGTGTGCTTCTCGCCCGTCACGACATTGAGCAAATCGAGATCGCGGTGCGTGCCGGGGTTCCAATGCGGACTGTAGAGCGGCACGGTGTCCGCATTCGGCTGGCCCCAGCCCGCGAGCTGGCCGCGCGCGAGCACGCGCTCCTTCATCGTGTCAAGGTCCACGCAGCCGGTGAACCATTCCTTGTCACGCTCGCCGTGAAAGACCACGCGCTTGCCGCCGGAAACCCATTGCTGGCACGCGACGCGGTGCGCGTCCTCGGCGTTGATGTTCGTCGCGAGCACCTTCTCTTCGCCGCTCTTGCGATCACGAATGACGACTTCGCCGTGGTGACCGTCTTTCGCGGTGGAGGAATAGAAAAGCACGTAACGCCCGTCAGGACTCTCGGGGCAGGTGTTGAAATACGAATGAATCGTGTGCCGCCCGTCCATCGGTGTGATGACACTGATCTTCACGTCGCCGCGCCACGGGGCCAACGGGTCATCGCTCGCGTCGGCTGCCCGCAGCGTGAGGCAGGGAGTGAGCAGGAGTGCCGTCAGCGCGAGAGCCGCGATCAAGTCTGGCAACGAGAAGCGGTTGATTTTGAACGGCAAGGCCATGTGAGCGCGACGAAACGATGGCCGACTTTAAGTCGGAACCCTCTGGTTGAACACGAATAATCGAAGCGGCTTCAAGAGCCCGGTGGCTATCCCACCTTTGCGTGCGGTCTCGGACTACTCCCCGACGAGCAGAGGCAGACCGACGAAGGCAGGGACATAACGACGCTCGACGCGCGCGCCGCGTTCGGGCCTCGGTTCGCCTTCAGGCCGGGGTTGCGGCGCGGGCTTGGGCTGTGGTGCGGGCTTGGGCAGGGGCTTCTTCGCGGTTTCGAGCAGACTGTTGGCGAATTCGATGACGTGGCCTTGATGGATGAGCCAGTGCAGGTCGCCGTTGAGTGCGGATTGCTCCGCCGTTGGCTCCGGCACGGCGGGCGCGACCGCAGGTTGGGCCGCCGCCGGGTCCGGGATGACGATGACCGTCGGCGCGGGCGCCAGAGCTTCGAGAACTTTTCGCCGCGTGCACTTCGGCGTCGCGTCAATGCACTCGATGAGGCGGCGCAGGTTCGGCGAGACGGGCGTGGCTTCCATGTCGAGGTAAGTTGGCCTCGCAACCGAGACGTGCGTGATGGTCTTGTTGACCTTGAAGAACTGGAGGCCATGCCGGCTGAACTGCGTGCACAGCGTGTTGACCAGCTTCAGCGGGAAGCGCACCTGATCCTCGACGACGAGGCTGAAGATGCGCCGGATGACGGGCGAGGACTGGCCGACGTTCGCGCCGAGCAGAGTGTGCGAGGCGACGGACTTGAAGAGATTCGGCAGATGCGTGGCCTTGAAATGTGCCTCAACCTCCGCACGCGTGGCGAACTTGACCGCCTCCGGGATGTTCAGCGCGGTGAACTCGGTCTTGACGCTGGTTTCCTCGACCCATTGCTTCACCACGGCTTCGTCACGGACGATCTTGACGCGAGCCTTGAACATGTCGAAGGGCATCCGGCTAAACCGCTCGGTGTGGAGCTTGTGCAGCTTGGTCTGGTAATCGTGGTAATTCGGCGGGCCGAGGACGATGCCGCTCATGCCGCACTGGGCGACGAAGGTGTAGGTGCCTTTGGGCGCCTCGCCGGCGATCTTTTCAGTGGAATAGAACGTGTTGAAGTGCTTGCTCAACAGATGGGCTGTCACCTCGGCCTCGGAGAGCCAGAGCGTGTCGTCGAGCGTGCAGAGGAACAGCGGAGCCGCGACGCCCTCGCCTTGCTTTACGACGGCGAAGGTGATGGTGAACCGGTCGGGCTTTTTGAGGATGAGGTGCGCGATGTCGAAGATGGGATAGGCGCGGCCCGTGAGCTTGATCTGCCGCGCGAGACCCTCGACGCCCTTCTCCTCGGGCATGAGATTCACGTCGAACTCCGGCAGCGGCGCGGGTGCCTCGCGGCGGTCATCGCGGAATGGGCGGCCACGGCGGTCGCCGCCG
>CAYZJP010000021.1:0-55374 GCA_964478755.1 uncultured Klebsiella sp. | reverse complement strand
AACCCGGCGGGGGCGTCGTGGTTGCAATCGTTGCGTCCCGTGCGCCGGGTCGCTGAGCTTGGGTCGTTAGGCCGTATGCAAATGACAGCCTTCATTTTAGTCGGATTTGTGATAATGCTCGCGAGCAGTTCCAATCGCGCACCCAACAAAGTCCAGCCTGTATGGTCACAGCATTTGAAAGGGTGGCAGAAGATCTTTGGCCTGGCGGGCTTCATTCTAGCCTTGCTGATTGTGATGAATCCAGAACTGCTCGCTTTGGGGTTGCTGGGCGACGCGGCATTTTTTGACGTGCTGGTTTTGGCTCTGAGCATACAGTTTCAATTCGTGGTCTTTCGTGCATTGCGATGCGTCCGCGACGCTTCCCTCGCAGCGCTTGCATTCACGATTCGTGGTCTTCGACGGGATTTGGCGATGGTAGTCTTCACTCTCTCCCCTCTCGGCGATTTGGCGTTCAAATTTCGCAAAATCGTCGGTAAGATTCCCTGCGCGGTATGAGTTCACGACGGCCTAACAAGACGCTGGAGCCAACCCGGGTTGGCGCTCTCAGTTCCGCTTTCGCGGTTCACGTCTTTTGGTCCCGGGTGGCTCAGCTTGGTCGTTAGCCATTGCCGGACTCCTCCCCAAAGAAGTGCCAGCAACGGGTGAACAAGGCGGGGGTTTTGGGAACAAGTCAGCTAAAGCGGAGCGACTGGCAGGAGCACGAGGGGTTGTGGGTGGATGCAAAAGGAACGCAACTTGTTGATGCAGCCTTGACACGCAGAGTTGTTTTCCCTATTCACACCCCTTAATACTACGAGTGACTCTTCAATTCTCTCAGAATAGTAAGCCATGAAACTGAGCATCACCAAAGACCAGCTCATCGCCGGACTGCAAGCCGTGCAGAACGTCGTGAGCACCCGCACGACGTTGCCCATCCTGTCGAACGTCCACCTCCGCGCCGAGGACAACCGGCTCTACCTGACGGCCACTGATCTCGATGTGACGGTGGCGTGCGGCGTGGAAGCCCAGATCAACAGTCCCGGTGCGACAACCATCCCGGTGAAGCGGCTGTTCAACATCGTGCGCGAGCTGGCCGTGGGCGAGTTGGAGCTGGACACTGATGACAAGAACCAAACGAAGCTGAGTGCGGGCGCGTCCTTTTACAAGTTGCACGGACTGAGCGCGGAGGAGTTTCCGCCGCTGCCGAAGTTCAAGGAGACTGGCTCCGTGACACTGCCGCAGGAGAAGTTCAAGGCGTTGCTCAAGAAGACATCCATCGCGATCTCGACGGATGAATCGCGTTATGTGTTGAACGGCGTTTACATAAAGTTCACGGCGGAGAAGCTCGTGATGGTGTCCACGGACGGACGGCGGCTCGCGCTGACAGAAGAGGATCTACCCACCGGTTCCAACGCAACAGGCGAGATCATCGTGCCGACGAAGGCGGTAAATGAGCTGAACCGGCTGCTCCAGACGAAGGGCGACGTGGAGATTCGCTTCACCGACAACCAAGTTTCCTTTCGCCTCAAGGACGAGACGCCATTCTCAGTGCTGCTCATCTCGAAGCTCGTCGAGGGCAACTATCCGAACTACCAGCAGGTCATCCCCAAGGAGGCCAAGGAGCGCATCACACTCATGCGCGAGGAATTCCTGGGCGCGCTGCGCCGAGCGGAACTGATGACGAACGACAAGTCCAACTCTGTGAAGCTGACCTTCACGAAGAACAACCTCACCATCACCGCAAACACAGCGGATGTGGGCGAGGCGCGCGAGTCCATCGCGATCAATTACAAGGGCAAGGACATCAGCATCGCGTTCAATCCCGGCTACTTGATGGACCCGCTGAAGGTCGTTGAGACGGACGAAGTCTTCCTCGAACTGACGGACGAACTCAGCCCCGGCTCGGTGAAGGTCAACACACCGTTCCACTACGTGTTGATGCCAATGCGGATGAGCTGAGGGCAGACTTTGTAGCGGCGGTTAGTGACCGCCGAAGCTTGGCCTCTAACCTTCGGAAACGGCGGTCGCAGACCGCCGCGACTGGGAAACCCGCCTTCCGGCTTGCCCGGATTGGACTGATTTGCTAGGAACTTCAGCGTCTTCCAACCATGACGCCCTCGCTCAACGACCAGAAGCTCCGGCTCACCCAAGCCCTGGAACGGAAGGAGCTGCCCGACGGCACGCGTCTCCTCAAGCAGACCAATCGCGGTGAGTATCTCGCGCTGACCGCGCCGCAGGAGGCGATTCTCGCGGAGTTCGATGGGACGCGATCCGTGCAGGAGGTGCTGCAAGCACTGTTGCACAAGGAAGGGCATCCAAAAATCCGCGCGTTTTACGATCTCGTGCTGGCAGCGCAGGCGAAGGGATTTCTTCACGAGGGCGAGGCTGAACCGGTCAATGAGCAGGTGCGCGGCAACCGTTGGAATGTCCGATGCACGCCTAGCGCCGCACTGGCGTTGGCGCTGTGCCTCATCGGTGCCGGCATATCCGCCGTGGCGGTGTCGGAGGTGCCGCTGATTCCCGATCCGCCGGGCTGGTTCCTCACGCTGCTCTGCGTGTCGGTGGGCATGAGCCTGGCGAATGTGCTCGCGGGCGCGGTGTTGAGCGGCCTTGGGCGCGAGGTCTATCGGCCCGAAGCGCGGCTGGACCTCGTGGTGCCGTTCTTCTCGGTGGACACGCGTGACGCGCTCATGGGTGGGCGGCAGGTCGAGGCGCTCACCGCGCTGCAAATGCTCGCCGCGCCGTTCGGCATGGCGCTGCTGGGCTGGACGCTGAACTCCACGCCGGTCTTCCTCGCGGGCTACGTGACGGCGCTGCTGCTGTCGTCGCCCTTCGGCGGCTCGCCGGCACACAAGCTCTTGCACGCACTCTTCCGCAAGCAGCACGAGCTGCCGCACTGCGCTGATACCTTCTTGCGCGAGAAATTCGTCGCTCAACTGCTCAACTTCAAGGAGTCGCTCACCGAGGAGCGCTACTTCATCATGCACTCGACGTGGGCGGTGCTGTGGCTGGGCGCGGTGTTCCGCTTCGCGTCCGACCTGCTCGCGTTGCAGGCGAACCTCATCTTCGATCCCGGCGCGCAGACCGTCATCTTCCTGCTCGCGCTCGTGGTGGCCGCGCCGCTGGTCTATGGCCTGTGGCTCGTGGGAAAGGCCGCGTATCGCATCCTGTCGCCGAAGCTATCCTCCGCCGAGGCGAGCCTGCAGAAGAGTTTCGACGGCGCGCAACGGCCCGGCCCGGACGAGACGGTGAAGTTCCTCTCAGGCACGCTGCTCTTCTCGCAGTTGTCCGAGGCGGAGATTCGTTCGGTCGCCGAGGCGATGGAGTTCTTCACCGTCAAGCCCGGCGCGGTCATCATCCGCGAGCGCGACCGCGGCGACCTCATGTTCGTCGTCCACAACGGCCGCGTGGAAGTGCAGAAAGAGGACGAGGCCGGCGCGCTCCGGCCCGTGGCGCAGCTCGGACGCGGCGAGGTTTTCGGCGAGATCGCGTTGCTGCAACAAATTCCCCGCACCAGCTCCGTCGTCGCCGTCGAAGACACGGAACTCTTCGCGCTCAAGCGGGCAGACTTCGACCGGCTGCTGCTCTCCACGTTAGGCGCGAAGAAAATCCAGGAGGTCGTGCAGGTCTGCGCGTTCTTGCGGCGCAACTCCATCTTCGCCGACTGGCCGCCGCACGCGCTGATGAAGGTCGCCGGACAGTTTGCCTTCCAAGACTGCGCGGCGGGCGCGGCGGTCATCAACGAGGGCCGCCACAACGAGGCGTTTTACATCGTCTATGAAGGCGAGTTCGGTGTGCGCAAGGCCGGCGCGCAGGTGGCCACGCTCGGGCCGGGTGATTTCTGCGGCGAAATCAGCCTGCTGCAAGGCACCGCCGCCTCCGCCGACGTGGCCGCGCTGCGCCACAGCCGCTGCCTCAAGCTCGGCAAGGAAAGCTTCCTCCAGCTCATCAGCCGTGACTTCCTCACCGGCCTGTCCATCGAGCGCACCTCGGACAAACGCGTGGTGCAGTTAAAGAAGAAGGGAGCCGCGAAATGAGCTTGCTCCTGAAAATCATGCCCCTTGCCGCCGCTGCCGGCGTCGCCGTGATGAACGCCGACGCGCTCAAGAAAAGTCTCGGCGTCGTGGAGAAGGTTCGCGGTGCCGCGACCTCCGGCGTCGAGATGCAAGGCATCGCCGAGGCGGTGGCGCAGGACTTCACCGAGACGAAGGACCTGCCCGTCGAGAACTTTGGCGCGTTCCTCAAGGAAAGCATGCGGCAGAAAAACGGCAAGGAAACCCGTGACAAGTCCAAAGACCCGTGGGGCACCGAATATCGCCTCACCGTGGACGTGGCGAAGAACGGCTTCAACGTCCTCTCCGCCGGGCCGGACAAGACTTGGAAGACCGCCGACGACTTGGTTTGTTTCTATTCGCTCACCGGCATCGAGGGGAAAAACGCCATCAGCCGCGAGCTGGCGGCGCGCGCGCGCGCCGCCGCCGCGAAGCAAGGCATCACGACCGACACGAGCCAGAGCGCCAGCGCAGGCGGCAGCCGTTCGGGAGCGACCGGCAACTCCAAACCCACAACCAAGTCCCCCGGCCAGACCGCCTCCTCGACGAAGACAAAACCATCACAACTCAGCGAGGAGACCAAGCAGAAGGTTCTGGATTTGCAGATGAAGCGCGCTGAGGAAGGCGACGCGCAGGCGTCGTTCGATCTTGCGCTGCGCTACATCATGCAGGACGGCGTGCTGAAGGACTACCCCGAGGCGAAGAAGCTGCTGGAGCAGGCCGTGAAGAACGCCGACACCCAGACCCTCCGCGACAAGGCCCAGACGCAGCTCGACAATGTGAACCGCGTGCTGGGGAAGTAGCGGGCGAGGCCAAATCTGGAGCTAACGATCATCTCCACATTCGGACGGAGACGTTGGAGAATTAGGTTCTCCGCTGTTTTCGGTGAAATTGGAGCCAAGCCTTGCGCCGGAGGCGCGGCTGAAGGTAGCCGGTGGGAAGCGCAGCGCACCCACCGGAGGACGGCCAAGCCGAGCCGCGCCCCGGAGGGAGCGCAGGTGGTTGTTCCCCGGAGTTCATGCGCCCCGCTGGGGCGCGGGAGGACTGGGGCAAGCTACCGGTGGGTGCGGTTCTCCCGCGGGTCGAACCTTCCCACCGGCTACCCTCACTGGCCCCGCTGGGGCCGACGTTGGCCAGCCAGTGAATCTCATTCCACCTAAAACAGCGAAGAACCGAGAATTATCAGCGCGTTGGCTGTCGTAAGCGACCATATCGACGCGCTCGCCACTCTCTCTCGCAATGACACGACCGCCGCCTGGCCAGTCGTTCCTGGAACTCCCGGAACGGCTGTGGAGGTTCGGGAACGAGTGCCGGACGAGCCGGTGGTGTTGGGCGTCTAGGTTTTGGTTCGCAAAGTTTACAAAAACTCGTTTACTATTTCGTCCATACCGTTGCCATGAACCGCCGCACCGCCCTCCGCTCGCTCGCCGGGAGTTCGCTCCTGCTGCCGGGCATCGTGTCGGACCTGCTCGCCGCCGATGCGAAGCGCGTCGCCAGTTCCGCTGCCGGGCCCGCCGACCCGCTGGCACCCAAGCAGCCGCATTTCGCGCCGAAGGCGAAGCGCGTCATCTTCCTGCACATGAGCGGCGGCGTGTCGCACGTGGATTCGTGGGATTACAAGCCGCAGCTTTTCAAGGATCACAATGCGACTTACGAAGTGCCGCGCAAAATGCTTGAAGCATTTGCCGAGAACAACCGGAGCCAGGTGAAGTTTTACAAGAAGCCGGTTTGGGACTTCAAGCAGCGCGGGCAGTCGGGCCTCTGGATCAGCGAACTGTTTCCGAAGACCGCCGAGTGCGCGGACGACCTGTGCCTCATCCGCTCGATGTTCAACGACCACGCGGACCACGCGCAGGCCACGCTCGGCATCCATACCGGCTCGGTCACGTTCACGCGGCCCAGCGTCGGCTCGTGGGTCAGCTACGGCCTCGGCACGGAGAACGCCAACCTGCCCAGCTTCATGGTCATCGCGCCCGCGCTGCCGTATGCCGGCGCGCAGGTGTGGTCGGCGGATTTTCTCCCCGGCTGTCACCAGGGCACGCGTGTGGTGCCCGGCGCGGAGCCGGTGCCGAACATCCACCGCCGCCTCGCTGACGCAGACTTGCAGGAAATGGAACTCGGTCTCGGCGCGGCCTTCAACAAGAAGCATCTGCTCGCGCGCGGGAACGACGCGCAGCTCGCCGCGCGCATCAAGGCTTTCGAGACGGCTTACGGAATGCAGGCCGCCGCGCCCGAAGCTTTCGACCTCTCGAAGGAAACCGACGCCACACTGAATCTCTACGGCCTGCCGCGCGGCAGCACGAAGGGCTTCCCGTGGCAGTGCCTGATCGCGCGCCGGCTCGCGGAGCGCGGCGTGCGCTTCATCGAGCTGATTGACACCGGCGCGTCGGGCAACTGGGATTCCCATGGCGACATGGCCGCGCACGGCCCGCTGGCAAAGAACGTGGACCAGCCGATGGCCGCGCTGCTCAAAGATTTGAAGAGCCGCGATTTGTTGAAAGACACGCTCGTCGTGTGGGCCACGGAATTTGGCCGCACGCCGTTCAACACAGCCAAGGACGCGAAGGGCCGCGAGCATCACGCGCAGGCCTTCACCTGCTGGATGGCCGGCGGCGGCGTGAAGGGTGGCTTCAGCTACGGCGAGAGCGACGAGCACGGCAACGCAGTCGCGAGCAACGGCGTCCACGTCCACGACTTCCACGCGACGATGCTGCACCTGCTGGGCTTCGACCACACGCGCCTCACGTATCGCCACGCGGGTCGCGATTACCGGCTGACGGATGTGTTCGGCAACGTGGTGAAGGAAGTGATCGCGTAGGGTGCGTCACTTCTTCGGCTCCGGCACCTTGGGTTCGGGCGTCTTCGCTGGAGGCGTGGCGCGTTTGAAATTCTTCGACTCCTCGTGGTAGTGGAGCCGTTTGTTCACCATCAATTCGCGCCCGGCCATCTCGAAGTCCAGAATCGTTGGCATCCACTTGCCGGGTTCAAGGCAGTTGCGGTCCAATGTCATCTCGAACTTCTTCAACACTCCGGCGACGCCGCCGATGATCGTGACTTCCTCGGTGAGCCAGAATTTCAGGCGGGCCACCTCCCATTCTTCCGCGTCAATCCACAGCTTGCCGGCGACCTTGTTCGCGACCCGGTCAGTCACCTGCTTGACCGGAAGATCCTTGCCGCGCGGTGCAAACTCCACCACCCACACCGGGCGGTCGCGCACGATTTCCTGGCCGGTGATCTTGAAACTGTAGCGGGCCAGCATCTCGTCGGTGAACTGCCATTCCTTGTCGCGCTTGGTGGGCGCGGGGCTGTGCGCCGGTTTCTTGCCCGCGCGCACGGCGGCCTCGCGTTCCTCCTCGGTCTTGCTTTCCTTCTCGTTCAAGAAGCGGCCGTCCTTCTGGATGAGCCGCGCGAACGGCACGCCATTGATGGGAAAGCACTCCTGCCGCGACTGCTTGCGGTCGGTGACCTTGCCTTTGGCGTCGAACTCCTCCAGCACGCGGATGCGGCTGAACTGAAACTGCGCGGAGGTGTTCTGCGTGCGCTCCCATTTCGACCGCGCCACGACGTTGGAGGCGAGCTGCGCGAACGTCGGCGGGGCGGGTGCATTTGTTGCGACGGCAACGGGCGGAACTCCGGCGAAGCTCCAAGAGCCAAGCTTCAAGCTCCAAAGCAACATCACGCTCCAAATTCCAAGACGCCTCGGGTTGAAGCTTGGTGTGGGGAGCTTTTGTGGAGCTTGGAGCTTGGAGCTTGGAGCTTTCATCAAGGTCTGATGACCTGCACCCGGTTCGCCTCGCTGTCGCCGATGAAGATGCTGCCGTCCCGGTCCACCCACAAGCCGTGCAGCCGCGCGAGCTGGCACTTGAGCGGGTCGCCCTCGGGGCCGTCGCCCTTCTCGCCGGTGCCGGCGATGAGTTCGAGCGTGCTCTTCTTCACGTCCACCATGCGGACGCTGTGGCTCTCGGTGTCGGCGAGATAGACGTTGCCGTTCGGCGCGACGCTGATGCCCTTCGGGCCGGACAACGTGGCCTCCTTCGCCGGCCCGCCGTGACCGGTGAAGCCCTTTTTCCCCGTGCCCGCAACGTGCTGAATCTTCCCCGCTTTGAGGTCGAACTTGAAGACCTGATTGCCCTCGCGCGTGGCGAGCCAGAGGTTGCCGGCCGCGTCGAAGTCCAGCGAGCGCGGGCCGTTGAGCGGCGTGCCGGCGATGGGCGCGCCGTCGGGCGTGGGACCGGCCTTGCCTGTGCCGGCGAATGTGCTGATGACGCCGGTCTTCATGTCCACCTTGCGGATCGCGTGGTTGGCGATGTCGCAGATGAAGAGGTCGCCGACGGGGTCAAACTGAATGCTGTGAGGCTGCTTGAACGTCGCATCCTTCGCGGGGCCACCGTCGCCGCTGTAGCCGGGCTTGCCCGTGCCGGCGAACGTCGTGATGACGCCAGTCTTCAAGTCCACTTTGCGCACGGCGTTGTTGCCCATGTCCACGATGTAGAGGCCGCCTTTCTTGTCGAAGCGGATTTCGTGCGGAAGGTTGAACGTGGCCTGAAGCGCGGGGCCGCCATCGCCGGAATAACCCTTCTGGCCGCTACCCGCGATCGTGTGAATCTTCCCGTCCGCCGTCACCTTCCGCACGCGCTGGCCGGAGTATTCGCAGAACCAGATGTTGCCGTCCGGCCCCCGCACGACGCCGAAGGGATTGTCGAGCTGAGCCTGCGTGGCCGGCCCGCCGTCGCCGGCGGAACCCTTCGTGCCGTTGCCGGCGAAGGTCGAGATGGTGGCGGCGGAAACGGAGGAAGAAAGCAGCGTGGCGGTCAACGCAAAGAGGCCGAGGAGGCGAAGCGGAGTCGTCATGTTGGGGAAAGCCTAGCACAGCGGGGCGCGGAGCCAAGAACGTAGGGGCGAACGGAGCGCGGACAAATGTCACTACTTCGGTCCACCAAGTTTGCGCCGGTGTTTCCACAGCTCGCCCGGCTTGAAGATGCCGGCGGGCGTGATGATGCCGGTGATGAGTTCCGGCGGCGTGACATCGAAGCCCGGGTTGCGCGCCCCGCTCGTCGGATTCGCCACGCGCACGTAGGCGCGCAGGCCTGACCTTGGACCTTGGACCTTGAACCTTGAACTCTGGACAGTTCCCCACGCCCCGAGCACTTCGCTCTCGCCGCGCTCCTCGATGGGAATGTCTCGTCCAGATTTCATCTGCCAGTCAATCGTCGAGAGCGGAATCGCCACGTAGAAGGGAATGCCGTGGCGCTTCGCGAGCACGGCCTTGGTGTAGGTGCCAATCTTGTTCGCGACCTCGCCGGTGCGGCCCAACGTGCGGTCGCTGCCCACGATGACGAGGTCAATCTCCCCGCGCCACATGAGGAAGCCCGCGGCGTTGTCAGCGATGATCTGGTGCGAGACGCCCTGCTGCGCCAGCTCCCACGCGGTGAGCGACGCGCCCTGCGAGCGTGGCCGCGTCTCGTCGCAGAAGACGTGAAACTTGCGGCCCGCCGCCTGTGCCGCATACATCGGCGCGGTGGCGGAGCCGATGTCCACGAAGGCCAGCCAGCCCGCGTTGCAATGCGTCAGCACGCGCGCCCCGTCGCGAATCAGCTTCGCGCCGTGCCGCCCGATGGCCTCGCAATGCGCCACATCCTCGTCCGCGAAGTGCTCCGCCGCCGCGAGCGCGAGGGCTTGCTGCTCGGCGACAGTTTTGCCGGCGGCCATCGTCGCGCGGACTTCGAGCATGGCGTTGACCGGATCAACCGCAGTGGGGCGAGCCTCCGCGAGCGTGGTGAAAACGTTTTGGACGTGCGCCTGAAACTTCGCCAAATCCTTGCCGCGAAACGCGCGCGAGCCTTGCGTCAGACCGTAAGCCGCCGTCGCGCCGATGGCTCCCGCGCCGCGCACCACCATGTCGCGGATGGCGGCGGCGGTGGCGCGGAAGTCCCGCGTGCCGACGACGCGGAACTCATGCGGCAGCAGCCGCTGCTCGATGAGCCGGACTTGGTTCTTCGCCGCGTCGAAGCTGACGGTGCGGTGGTGGCGTGTGCGGCCACGGACGGTCACGTTCATGCGCGTGGAGTGTGCGGAGGGACTGCGAGCGCGGGAAGTTTTTTGGACGCGAGAAGAATCGCTGCGAACTCAATCGCCCGGACAGCCGATGTCCCACCTGCCACGGCACTCTCGCGGCATGATAATTCGCATCTTGAATCGGGTTGATGAAGTGGTGGCCACCTTCGGTCGGGCAACGCTGCATCGCCGTTTCGACGGCCGGTATGAACTGCGGAACGGCTCGGACGCCGACCGCGCCGCCGCGCTGGAGTGGGCCTCGCTCTTCCAGCACGACGCGGTCTTTTCCTCCCAGCTTGACCACCCACGGTCGAGCCTTCCCGCGCCGCGTGCGCGCTGGTAGATTCGCCTCATGCCGCGCGACGACTTGTTCGCCACCGCCGAGACGACTCCCGCGTCTGCCACTCCTGCGGAGTCGCCGGTTGCTGACTCGTCTGCGTCTGTCCCGCTGGCGGCGCGCATGCGGCCGCGCAATCTCGACGAGTATTGCGGACAGCAGCACATCCTCGCGCCGGGCATGCTGCTGCGGCGGGCCATTGAAGCGGATCGCATCCAATCGCTCATCTTCTACGGCCCGCCGGGCACGGGGAAAACTACGCTTGCCCAAATCATCGCGCGGCAGACGAAGTGCAAGTTCGAACGCCTCAGCGGCGTCGAGTCGAACGTCGCGGACATGCGGCGCGTGCTGGCCGGGGCGGCGAACCGCCTCGAAAACACCGGGCAGACGACGATCCTCTTCATTGACGAGATTCACCGCTTCAACAAGTCGCAGCAGGACGTGCTCCTGCCCGATGTCGAGAGCGGCGTCATCCGGCTCATCGGCGCGACCACGCACAACCCGTTTTTCTTCGTCAACTCGCCGCTGGTCTCGCGCTCGCAGATTTTCGAGCTGAAGCCGCTTTCCGAGGATGACTTGTTCGACTTGCTCGCCCGCGCGCTGATGGATGCCGAGCGCGGCGTCGGCTACCTGAAAATAAAAATCGAGAAGGAAGCCGCGCGGCATTTGGCGAAGATGGCCGACGGAGACGCGCGCAAGGCGCTCAACTCGCTCGAAATTGCCGCGCTTACCACCGCGCCGGAGTCGGACGGCAGCATCCGCATCACGGTGGCCGTGGCCGAGCAGTGCATTCAGAAGAAGGCCATCGTGTATGACGGCGATGGCGACGCGCACTACGACACCATCAGCGCGTTCATCAAGTCCATGCGCGGCAGCGACCCGGACGCCGCGCTCTACTGGTTGGCGAAGATGATTCATGCAGGCGAAGACCCGCGCTTCATCACCCGCCGCATCATTATCTGCGCCGCCGAGGACGTGGGCCTCGCGGACCCGATGGCGCTCGTGCTCGCGCAAGCCGCGCATCAGGCAGCGGAGTTCATCGGCTGGCCGGAGGCGCGCATTCCCATCGCGGAAGCGACCGTTTACATCGCGACGGCGAACAAGAGCAACAGCGCCTACAAGGCCATTGATGCCGCGCTCGAAGACGTGCGCTCCGGCCGCACGCTTGCGGTGCCGGAGCACTTGCGCGACGCGAGCTACAAGGGTGCGGAACGGCTCGGTCACGGCAAGGGCTACAAGTATTCCCACGACGGCGAAGGCCACTTCGTGCCGCAAGATTACCTGACGGAAGCGCGCCGTTACTACGAGCCGACCGAGCAGGGCGTGGAGAAGAAAATCAAGGAGCGCGTGGAGAAATGGCGAGCGCTGGCCGTCGCCGCCCCGAAGGGCGCATGAGTTCCTCCGCTGAAACCAAGGCCGTCATGCGCGCACGCTTGCGCGCCGAGTTAAAGACGCATTCTTCCACCCTTACTGCTCTCGCCTCCGTGGACTTGTGCGCGCGGCTAAATGCTTTCTCCGCCTGGCAATCCGCCCGCACCGTGCTGCTGTTCTTCCCCGTCGCGAGTGAGCCGGACATTTCCCCGCTGCTCGCGGACGCGCTGGCCGCCAGCAAGTTGCTCGCGCTCCCGCGCTTCAACGCCGCGACGAATGGCTACGAAGCCGTCCACGTCTTTGACCTCGCACGCGAACTGGTCGTCGGCCCGTTCCAAGTGCGCGAGCCGGCGGCCGCGTGCCCGATGGTGCCCTTGAACCGGCTGGACTTGGCCCTCGTGCCGGGGCTAGGCTTCGACGCTCGCGGGCATCGCCTCGGGCGCGGCAAGGGACACTACGACCGGCTGCTGGCCGGCTTCACAGGAATGAAAATTGGCGTGGCATTCGACTTTCAAATCGTGGCCGAAGTGCCGCGCGAACCGCACGACATCGCGCTCGACGCCGTCGTCACGCCGACGCGGTGGATTGAGGCGAAGCCGGATTAGCCGCGAGAGAACGCAGAAAACGCAAAGCGAAATGCAAAACGTCCAACGTTCAACTTCCAACGCTCAACGCTCAACGGAGCCGGTGGCGTCCGAACGCGCGGCTTTGAACATTGGAAGTTGGAAGTTGGAAGTTGGAAGTTTCCCCCTCTGCGTTTCTGGCGCCCTTTCGCGTCGAACCATTCCCGCATGAGCCTCTTCGCCGCATTTGGCCTTCCCGAAGCCGGCTGGATTCTTCTCGGCGGCGCGTTCGGCTACGCGTATGTGCGCTACAAGGAGCGCGTGCGGCGGCGCGAGATTTTCGAGCTGAGGGCGGCGGAAATTGAAGCCGGGAAACGCGAGGCGGAATCTCTGTTACGCGAGGCGCGCGTGGCGGCGAACGAAGAGTCCATCAAGCTCCGCAGCCAGGCCGAGCTCGCTTACGTCACGCGTCAGCAGGAAGTCGCCGCCGCCGAGCAGCGCCTTGCGCAGCGCGAGACGCTGCTCACCACGCAACTCGAGGGCTGCATCCAGCGCGAGAAGACTCTGCAAGGTCAGCAGACGTCGCTCGACGCAAAGGAGTGTGCGCTGGAAAAGGCCCGCGCCGAGGCGGACGCGGTCGCGCGCGAACGCCGCGAGCAACTTGCGAAGGCCGCGCATCTCTCTGAGGCCGACGCGCGTGTGCAACTCTTGAAGGAGTGCGAGAACGAAGCGGTTCGCGACGCTAACGAATTGACGCGCCGCATCCTGACCGAGGCGAAGAACAAGGCCGAGGAGCAAGCCCGGCGAATCATCTCGCTCGCCATCCAGCGCTACGCCGCGCAGCACACTTACGAGACGACCACCGCGACCATCACGCTGACCGGCGACGAAATCAAAGGCCGCATCATCGGGCGCGAGGGCCGCAACATCCGCGCGTTCGAGTCGCTCACGGGCGTGACGGTGCTGATTGACGACACGCCCGGCGCGGTCGTGTTGAGCGGCTTTGACCCCGTGCGTCGCGAGATTGCGCGCGAGGCGATGCAGCGGCTCATCCTCGACGGCCGCATTCACCCGACGCGCATCGAGGAAGTTGTCGCGAAGGTGAAGGAGGAGATGGACGAGAACGTGCGGAAGGCCGGCGAGGACGCCATCTTCCGCGCGGGCGTGCCGCCGCTGCACGAGGACATCGCGATGGTGCTGGGCAAGCTGAAGTTCCGCATGAGCTTCTCGCAAAACGTCCTCGACCACTCTGTCGAGGTCGCGCATCTCACTGGTTTGCTCGCGGCGGAACTCGCCTTGAACATCCCCGCCGCCAAGCGCGCCGGCTTGCTGCACGACATCGGCAAGGCGCTCCAGCAGGACATGGAAGGTTCGCACGCGATGATCGGCGCGGACTTTCTCAAGCGCCTCGGTGAGGCCGACGACATCGTCAACGGTGTCGCCGCGCATCACGACGAGGTGCCGCACACCTGCCTCTGGGGCATTCTCGTGAGCGCCGCCGATGCCATCAGCGCCAGCCGCCCCGGCGCGCGCTCGGAGACGATGGACACCTACATCAAGCGCCTGGAGAACCTGGAAAAAATTGGCCTCAGCTTTCCCGGCGTGGACAAGTGCTACGCCGTGCAGGCGGGCCGCGAGCTCCGCGTCTTCGTCCAGCCCGAAATCCTCACCGACGATCAGGCCACCGCGCTCGCGCGCAACGTCTGCCGCAAGATCGAGGACGAGATGCAGTATCCCGGGCAGATTCGCGTGACCGTCATCCGCGAGACGCGGGCGGTGGAGTTTGCGAAGTGAGGGAGGAAAGGTGGGCGCAAGTGATTACTCGCCTCCTTCCTTCTGCCCCGTTACAAACCGCCCGTGCAAGCCAGTTCCAAAGCCGTCGTCGTCGAGTTTCTGCGCGGACGCGGCTTCTCGTCTGTGCTCGATGCGCCGAGCGGCGGCGGCTGGTTGCAGGAGGCGATCGGGGCGGGCAAGGCGGTGGACGGCATCGACCTCTACGCGGATTCCGCCCCGGGCTACCGCCGCTTCTGGAAGTTCGACCTCGACGATGGCCTGCCCGAACACTGCCGCGACTACGACCTCGCGTGCTGCTGTGAAGGTTTGGAGCACGTCGGCAATCCGCTCCGGCTGTTACGCCACTTCCACCGCGCTCTCCGGCCCGGTGGCACGGTCATCGTCACCACGCCGAGCGTCTGGTATCCACAGGCACGGCTGCAGTTTCTTCTGCGCGGCTTCTTCCCGTCTTTCCCGCCGCTGGCTGGCAAGATCGCGCCCGGCACGCACATGCACATCATGCCGTGGTCGTGGGCACAACTTCATCTCTACCTGCGGCTCGCGGGCTTCGTGGAGCCGCAGATTCTTCCCGAGCCGCTTTCGCGGGGAAAGCATCTGCACGAACATCTCTTCGCTGTGCCAGCGCGGCTCTACTGCCGCAGCCGCTTGAAGGGAGCGACGGGCGACGAAGAGCGACAGTTCTGGCAAACCGCAGCCACGGACGCGGCGCTGCTGGGGCGGCACCTCATCGTCACCGCGCGCAAGCCCTGACCCATGCCGACGCCTGCTCAACGCCCGTGGCGCATCGCGCACTCGGAAAGTTCTCTCGGCTGGGGCGGACAGGAGCACCGCGTCCTCGCGGAGTTGACGGGCTTTCAGAAACGCGGCTGCCCAGTCTGGCTGCTCGCGCCGGAGAATGCCGTCGTGTTCCAGCGTGCGAAGGCTGCGGGTGTTCCCGTCGTGCCGCTCAACGTCTCCCGGCTGCTGCTCCCGCTCAATGTCCTGCGCGTCGCCCGCTGGCTGCGTCGCGAACGCATCGAAGTCCTCAATCCCCACAGCTCGCGCGACGGCTGGCTGCTGGGCCTCGCTGGCCGGCTCGCGCGCGTGCCGCTCATCCTGCGCACGCGGCACATTGACGTGGACTATCCGAACGCGTGGATCAGCCGCCACGCCTTCACGACACTCGCCGATCATGTGCTGACCACGAGCGAGAAAATCACCGCGCACATTCAGGATATTTTCGGCCTGCCCGACGAACGCATCTCGACGGTGTCCACGGGCATTGACCTCAACCGCTTCTCGCCCGAAGGCCCGCGCGCCGAATTGATGAGGCCCGCACCCGGCGTGCCGCTCATCGGCATGGTCAGCGTGCTGCGTTCGTGGAAAGGGCACACAACGTTCCTGCAAGCCGCGCGGCAACTGCTGGACGCGGGCTTCAAGGCGCGCTTCGTCATCGTCGGCGACGGGCCGATGTGGGTGGTCATCGAGCAAGAAGTCACGGCCTTGAAACTCAACGACGCGGTCACACTGCTCGGCCATCGCGAGGACGTGCCGGACGTGTTGCGCGCGCTGGACGTGCTCGTCATTGCTTCGACACGCCACGAGGGCGTGCCGCAAATCGGGCTGCAAGCTCTCGCGACGGAAACGCCCGTGGTAGGCAGCGATGTGGGCGGCACGCCGGAGATCATCCGTGACGGCGAGACGGGGCGAAACTTTCCCGCTGAGGACATCGGCGCACTCGCCCGCACGGTGCGGGAATCACTCTCCGAAACCGAAGTCACGCAGCGGATGTGCGAGCAAGGCCGCGTGCGAGTCGAGCAGCATCACAGCCTCGGCACAATGCTCGACCGGCTCGATGGAATTTATCGGCGCTGCTTACCGAACATTGTGTGAGAGCCGTGCGGCTAATCGGTGGTGAGGCCCGGATGGCAAGCCTTGGCAACCGAGGGTGATTGGTGGATTACTTGGCCCGCCATCCAAAGCGGGCTTGCGCCTGCGTCGCGTTGGCTGCCGCGGCTTTCTCGGCCCCGGCGTTTGCCGCTTTGTTCGCCTCAGGACTGCCCTTGCGGGTCCGTTGACTCGTGGCGGGGGAGCCACGTCAGTTCCACAGCGGCAGGCCGGGGAGGATCGGCCTGGGGCGGTGGGGAGGTGATGAAATGAACCGGAATCTGGCGCATGCGCGGACGCCGCTGCCAGACCACTTCGAGCGTGGTCGGGCCGGCTGGCTGGGCCTCTGGATATGCGCGTGCCATGTGAGTCGCATGGGTTGACGGAAGCGAACCGCCCCCGTCTTCAAAAAAGCGACGTTGCCGGCAATTTTTCGTCGTGGCGAACGCGAGTTGATGCCCAGTCGCGTCCGCGAATCGCGCGGCAACGTCGCCCGGGACCGCCGTTGGTTTGGTCGGGCAAAGCGTCCACCGGATTGCCCCGGCTGCTCGCGGGCGACGAGCGAGCGTCACACAGCAATGCCCTTGCCAGCCGGGAGGAACGGGAATCCGCCCGCGCGGAAACCTGTTTTGCAAGGGATTGCGTTGGGCGGGGCGGCTGAATCCGGAAGCCACTCGCACGAACGCGCGCGTTCTTCGCGCAACCCGCATGAAAACCACGCGCCCTTCCGCTCGTCATTCAGCGCGCAGCCGGCCAGTTGTTCGGGTGTTGATCGGCGACGGCCCGACCGCGCTCGACGCTGCCACCGGCGCGGCGTAGTCTGCGCGCAGTGCACGAAGTCGCGTTCCAAATCGGCGGTCTGACGGTCCACTGGTATGGCGTCCTGGTGGCGCTGGGCTTCATGGCGGGCTACTGGACGGCCCAGCGGCGCGGCCTGCGCGATGGACTATCATCGGATGCCGTGGCGGACGTGGTCTTCTGGCTGTTTCTCGGCGGCATCGTTGGGGCGCGCATACTTTACGTCATCACTTTCTGGCGCGAGGAGTTCGCTGATGAACCTCTGACGAAGATTTTCACCACGCGGAGTGGGTTTGTGTTTTACGGCGGACTCATCGGGGCGACGATTTGCGGCATCACCTACGCGCGCTGGAAGAAGCTGCCGGTCTGGAAGCTCGCCGACGCGCTGGCGCCCAGTGTGGCGCTCGGCCATGCGCTTGGTCGGCTCGGCTGCTTCATGACCGGCTGCTGCCACGGACGCGCGTGCGACCTGCCGTGGGCGGTGCATTTCCCCGCCGACCATCCCACGCACGGTGCGGGGGTCCACCCGACCCAGATATACGAGGCGCTGCTGAACTTCGCGCTCTATGGCGCGCTGGCGTGGCTGTATCGGCGGAAGAAATTCGATGGACAAATTTTTGCCATTTACCTCATGGCTTACGCGCCCGTGCGTGCGCTGGTGGAAAACTTTCGCGGCGACTACGCGCCGGAGAAATTCGTCGGCACGCTTTCGCCGGGCCAGTTTGTGAGCATCGGCATCTTCGCAGCGGGCGCGGGATTCTACGCCTGGTTCAAGTCCGGCGGCGGTCAGAGTCCAAAGCCCGGCGAGACCAAAGTCCAAAGTCCCGCATGACCAGGCGCTCCGAAACTTTCACCGTCGAGCTCACGCTGCCGAGCGAGCGGCTCGACCGCTTCCTGCACACGCGCTATCCGATGGCCTCGCGCAGCGCGCTCCAGCGACTCATTGACGAGGGCGAAGTCACGGTCAACGACCAGGCCGTGAAGTCCACGCACGCGCCGCACGCCGGCGAAGTCATCACCGTTCGCTGGCCCGAACCACGCCCGGACAAGGCCGAGCCGGAGGATTTGCCCATCGCCGTGCTCTACGAGGACGAGTCGCTGCTCGTCGTGAACAAAACGCCGGACATCGCCGTGCATCCCGGCAACGGCCACGAGCGCCACACGCTCGTCAACGCGCTGCTGCATCATTGCAAGGGCCGGCTCAGCGGCATCGGCGGCGTGGCGCGGCCGGGCATCGTGCACCGGCTGGACTTGGAGACGAGCGGCTGCCTGGTCGTGGCGAAGAACGACGCGGTTCACACCGCGTTGTCCGAGCAGTTCGCGCGGCGCGAGGTGGAGAAGGTTTATCACGCGCTCGTCTGCGGCGCGCCGACGCGTGCGAGCGGCGAGATCAAGGTCGCCATTGCGCGCCACGTGACACATCGCAAGCGCATGGCCGCAACCGAGGGCGGTGGGCGGGCGGCGTGGACAAGCTACGAGGTCGTGCGCCGGCTCAAGGCCGCGAGCCTCATGCATTGCACGCTGCACACGGGCCGCACGCATCAAATTCGTGTCCACATGGAGCACCTCGGCTACCCGCTGGTGGGCGATTCGATCTACGGCAAGAAGCAGAATGCGAAGCTCGTGGAACTCACCGGCTTCAAGGCACCACGACAAATGCTGCACGCGGCACGGCTGGCCTTCACTCATCCGAAGACGGGGCAAGTGCTCGTATGCGAAGCGCCGTGGCCGGCGGACTTCGCGGCGGCGGTGGCGGCGCTGAGTTGAAGCATGGCCAGGACTGTCTCACGCAAAGATTACCACGGCGCACGGGGCGAAACGCCCGACCGGCTCCTGCACGAGCGTGAACTGCTCGGCGCCGGCCTGACGCAACTTGCCGGGCTTGACGAGGCCGGGCGCGGGCCGCTGGCGGGGCCGGTGGTTGCGGCGGCGGTGATGTTCCCGGTCGAGTGGCTGCGCGGCAGATTTCCTGTTGAGCTGGCGAAGTTGAACGATTCGAAACAGCTCACCGGGACGCAGCGCGAGCATTATTTCGCATGGCTGACTTCGCGCGCGGAGGTCCGCTTCGCCGTCGCGCAGGTGGACGCGGCGGTGATTGACCGCATCAACATTCTCCAAGCCACGCACCGCGCGATGAACGACGCGCTGGCGCGGCTTGCGCCGCCGCCCGCGCACGTGCTGGTGGATGGTCTCCCGGTGAAATCGTTGCGCTTCCCGCAGACCGCGCTGGTGAAAGGTGACGCGCGCAGCTATTCCATCGCCGCCGCGAGCGTGCTGGCGAAAGTCACGCGCGACCGGCTGATGGTGGCGTTGGATCGGGAGTTCCCGGGCTACGGTTTCGCGGGGCACAAGGGCTACGGCACGCCCGCACATCTGGCTGCGATTGCGAAATGGGGGCCGTGCCCCATCCATCGCCGCAGCTTCGCGCCGTTGAAAGCGGAGCAGGGACAGTTCGTCTTGGAATCCGTCCGATGAAAAAGCTTTGGCAAAAACTAAAGGCCCTCGCCGCCACGGACCAGCCGGAGCATCTCCGGCGCGGTCGGCTCGGCGAGCGCGCGGCGAAGGCGCACCTGCTGGCCGGCGGCCTCAAGTTCCTCACCGCCAACTTCCGCTCCACGCGCGGGGAGATTGACCTGGTTTTCCGCGACGGTG
The DNA here is from genome assembly GCA_964478755.1 of uncultured Klebsiella sp. Classification (GTDB taxonomy): domain Bacteria; phylum Verrucomicrobiota; class Verrucomicrobiia; order Limisphaerales; family SXTU01; genus SXTU01. Next base: position 35,908 of record CAYZJP010000021.1, on the reverse strand, counting down.
ATTGCCTGGTGTTCGTCGAGGTGAAGGCGCGCTCCTCCGAGACCTGGACGCGCCCCGCCGCCGCGGTGAACGCGCGCAAGAAGCGGCTGCTTTCGCAGTCGGCGATGGATTATCTGCGGCTGTTGAAGGATCCGCGCGTCAAGATCCGCTTCGACATCGTCGAGGTGCTGCTGGCCGACGGCGCGGTGCGCGAGGTCCGGCATCTGCCGAATTCGTTCACCCTCTCGCCACCGTTCCGGCTGGGTTGACACTGCGCGTTGCGCCGTGGGCAAGAATGCATTGAAACAGCGCGCGCGCGGCGGCGTCTATTACGCGCTCCTGTTTCCCAGCAGCAGCGATTTGTTCACGCGAGCCAGAAAACTTCTGCGCCTCCCCGGCGCGGCCGGACGCGGGACGGCAGCATCGTCGTCCCGTGCGGGCGGCCTCGTAGCCACATGGCTGTTGCTCGCGTCGTTGCTGGCCGGCTGTTCGCGCGAGCACTACCACGCGCAGGCGGACAAGGACACTTACGGCATTCTCGGTCGCAAACAGCAGTTGCTTTTCGGTCAGACGAACGCGTTCACGATAGACACGCCCTATTCGCGGCGCGACCCGCAGAACATCCGCTGGGAGGAGTTGCTCGGCGAACGCAAGGGCGGCGCGGGCCGGAAGCTGCTCACGCTTGATGATGCGCTCAAGCTCGCGGTCGCGCACAACCGCCAATACCAGTTCCGCAAGGAGACGCTCTACCTCACGGCGCTGACGCTCACGGGGGACCGGCACGATTTTGACAAGCGACCATTTGGCCTGCTGAACACCAGCGTGGTCCGCGAGACGGACAAGGACGGGCGCGTGGGCGGCGGTGGGAGTCTGGGCTTCACGCAGTTGTTCGAGAGCGGCGGGACGATCAGCGCGACGCTCGCCAACGACATGCTCCGTTACTTCACGGGCGACCCGCGCCGCTCGGTGACGGCGGTCATGTCGCTGAACTTCACGCAGCCGCTGCTGCGCGGCGCGGGCGCGGACGTGGTGGCGGAAACGCTGCGGCAGGGGGAGCGTGACGTGATTTACGACCTGCGGGCCTACGCGCTTTTCCAGCAGACCTTCGCGGTGGACGTGGTGACGACTTATTACCGGCTGCTCCAGCGCAAGGACACAGTGCGCAATGCCTGGAACAACTACACGAAGCTCGTGACCATCCGTGAATTGCTCGAGGCACAGTGGAAGGCCGAGCGGCGCGCGCGTTACGAGGTGGACCAGGCGCAGCAAGAGGAGCTCAAGGGGAAAAGCGCCTACATCAGCTCGGTGGAGGCGTATCAGACGGCGCTCGACCAGTTCAAGATCACGCTCGACCTGCCGCTCGGCGTGGATCTGGCGCTGGACGACGCGGCGTTGGAGGACTTGCAGAAGACCGGCCTGCTGGCGGCGGAGACGGACGAGCCGGCGGCGTTCGCCGCGGCGGTGGATCACAAGCTCGACCTGCTCAACGAGATTGACCGCTTCGAGGACAGCAAACGGAAGATCGTCGTGGCGGCGGACAAGCTGAAGGCGAACCTCACATTCGTCTCCGGCGTGTCGCTCGCGAACGACGCGGTGAACTACTCGAAGTTCGACGTGTCGCAATACTCCGCCAACACGGGCCTGAAGCTCGACCTGCCCTTCGACCGCGTGCTGGAGCGCAATGTTTATCGCGCCACGCTCATCACCTTCGAGCGCTCGCTCCGCTCGCTCGCGCTGACGCTCGACACCGCGCGCGATGCGGTGCGCGAGGGCCTGCGCAACCTCGACCAATTGCAGCAGAACTACGTCATCCAGACCAACGCACTGGTGCTCGCGGACCAGCGCGTGAACGCCACGGGCATCCTGCTCCAGGCCGGACGCGCGCAAATCCGCGACCAGCTCGAGGCCCAGACGGCGCAGGTGCTGGCGCAGAACGCCGTCACGCAGGTGCTCGTGGATTATCTCGCGGCGCGGCTGAAATTTCTCGTGGACGTGGGCGCGTTGAAGATGGACGGCGTGAAGTGGTGGCTCGCATCGCAGCCGTTGCCCGCTGCCACCACGCCGGCACCGCGCCGGAAACCGGACGGCAGCGACGCCGCCGTCGCGCCGCCGGAAAAAGTTTTTGGGAACTGACCCATGTTTGGCCGACTCCTCCAATTCGTGCGCCGCCGTCCCGCGTGGCTGGTGCTGGCCCTGCTGGCGCTGATCAGCGCCGTCGTGCTCGCCGCGCGCAACCGCAAGCCGCCGACGCAGGCGAACAGCTACTACACGGTCAAGCGCGGCGACTTCCTCGTCTCGCTCGTCGAGGGCGGCACGTTGCGCGCGGTGCAGGAGCTGATTATCCGCAATGAGCTGGAGGGCGCCACCACCATCGTCAGCGTCGTCCCCGAGGGCACGACCGTAAAAAAGGGCGACTTGCTGGTGGAACTGGACTCGTCCGGCCTGAAGGAGAAGATCTCCAACCAGGAAGTCAGCGTCCAGAACAGCGAAGGCGCGGTCAACAAGGCGCGCGAGGATTTGCAAATCCAGAAGCTCACGATGGACGGCGCCGTGAAAGACGCGGAGTTGAAGGTGGAGTTCGCCATTTCCGACCTGGAAAAATACAAGGAGGGCGACTGGCCGCAGCAGAAGCGCGCCATCGAGGCCCGCATCACCATCGCGCAGGAGGAGTTGCAGCGCGCGCAGGACCGCCTGAACTGGACGAAGACGCTCGAAACCAAGGGCTACGCGACGAAGGACGAGTTGAAGGCCGACCTGCTCACCGTCAAACGCTCCGACATCACCATCGAGCAGGCCGAGGTCGAGCTGAAGCTCGCGATCAAATACACCTACCCCAAGTCCGTGCGCCTGATGGAGGCCGGCGTGGACTCCGCGAACCTCGCGCTGCTGCAGGCCAAACAGCGCGCCACCGCCACCATCGCGTCCTACGAGGCCGACTGGCGTGCGAAGCAGAATGCTCTGGACCTGCAGCGCCAGCGGTTGCAGGAGATGAAGGAGCAGTTGGCGCTGACCACGATAAACGCGCCGCAGGACGGGCTGGTCGTCTATGCGAGCGGCAGTTCCACGTCCAGCGGCATCCTCATCGAGCAGGGCGCGACTGTGCGCCAGAAGCAGGAGCTGCTCAAGCTGCCGGACGTGACGCAGATGATGATTGAAGTCAAGGTTCACGAGTCGCACGTTCGACAAGTGAAGCCCAACCTCGGCGCTTACATCACCATTGATTCGCTGCCCGACCAGCAGTTCACCGGCGTCGTCAAGAAGATCGCCGTGCTCCCCGACACCGCGAGCCGCTATTACAATCCGAACATGAAGGTCTATGCCACCGAGGTGTGGATCAACGAGTCGCTCAGCGACATCAAGCCCGGCGTCTCCGGGCGAGCGGAGATCGTCGTCACCAATCTCCAGCAGGTGCTCACCGTGCCCATCCAGGCCGTGACCACCGTCAAGGGCCAGCAGGTCTGCTTCGTCCTGCGCGAGGAGAAGGACATGCCCGTGCCCGTCGAGGTCGGCATGTTCAACGACCGCATGATCGAAATCCACAAGGGCCTCGCCGAAGGCGACCGCGTCCTCCTCTCCGCGCTGGCCAACAGCGACACCATCTCGCTCGACGGCTCGGTGTTGAACAAGGAGGACGAGGGCACCAACCGCCCGCTGCCCAAGCTGCCGCCGCCCGGCGCGTTCCCCGTCAAGCCCGGCAAGGGCGACAAATCGCCCGCCGGGGTCCGCAGCACCAGCGCCGGTGGCACCGGCAAAACCGCTGACGCCCACACGCGCTCCGACAAGCCGCCCAAGACGGAAAAGCCCGACAAGCCCGCCCGCAGTTCCTCCGGCCCATGAGCGAGCGCGCGATCATCCGCATTGAGAAACTGGAGAAGATTTACCGGATGGGCGACGTCGAGGTGCGCGCCCTGCGCGGTGTGGACCTCACCATTCAGCCCGGCGAATACGTCGCCATCATGGGTGCGTCCGGCTCGGGCAAATCCACCCTCCTCAATGTCCTCGGCTGTCTCGACCGCCCCAGCGCCGGGAAGTATTTTCTCGGCGGCGTGGACGTGGCGACGATGGACGACGACGCGCTCTCGGCCTTCCGCGGCCGCACGCTGGGCTTTGTTTTCCAGAGCTACAACCTCATCCAGCAGCTCACGGTCATCGAGAACATCCACGTCCCGCTTTTCTACCAGGGTCGCGATCTCTCGACCTGTCTCGAACACTGCGAACGCCTCGCCAAGATGGTCGGTCTCGCCGACCGTCTCGATCACCGGCCCAAGCAGCTCTCCGGCGGCCAGCAGCAGCGCGTCGCCATCGCCCGCTCGCTGGTGAACGACCCCTTGCTCATCCTCGCCGACGAGCCGACCGGCAACCTCGACTCCAGGACTGGCCTCGAAATCCTCGACACCTTTGACCGCCTCAACGCCGAGGGCAAAACCATCGTGCTTGTCACGCACGGTGACGAGGTCGCCGAGCGCGCCCAGCGCGTCGTGCACATGAAGGACGGCGTGATTGACCGCGAGATCATCAACCGCCCGCGAAATGTCTTGGCCACAGATGAAACGGCTTCCCCTCGTGCAGCTTGACGGTGTGAGCGTGTCCCTCGCCGGGAGACGCATCCTGCACGGCGTGAACTGGCGCTGGCGGCCCGGTGAGAGCTGGGCCGTGCTCGGCGCGAACGGCTCGGGCAAGAGCACCTTCCTCCGCCTTGTCGCCGGCGAGTTGCACCCCGATCCCGTGGACGGCGGGCGGCGCACTTACGGACTGGACGGCGAGGCGTCCACGAGCGCGGTGGGGGTGCGCGGGCGCATCGCCTTCGTTTCGCCGGAACAGCAGGAGCGTTACCTCAACATCGAATGGGTGCGCACCGGCCGCGACGTGCTGCTCACGGGCTTTCACCAGACCGACTACCTTTACCAGCGGCTCACGGCGGGGCAAAGGGCGGCGGCGGAAAAACTCGCGGACGAACTGCGCCTCGGCCCGCTGCTGCGGCGTGACGTGCAGACGCTCTCGCAAGGTGAGTTCCGCCGCGTGCTGATCGCCCGCGCGCTGCTGGGCAGGCCGCGCGTGCTGCTGCTGGACGAATTCACCGACGGCCTTGACGCCGCGATGCGCGCCACGCTCCTCGCCGCCGTGCAACGCGCGGCGGACAAAGGCACGAGCGTGCTGCTCGCGACGCACCGCGAGGACGACTTGATCCCGGCGCTCGCGTGGCGGCTGGTGCTGGAGGCGGGACGGGTGGCGTCCGAGCGCAGGGTAGGGACGCGTTGCCGCGCGTCCCCATTACGAGCGGAGCGAGGCGAGCGGAGCGAGCATCCAGCCGGAACGTGTGGAGAGATTCGGATGCTCGCTGCGCTCGCGCCGACTGCGTCGGCAGATGGGGACGCGGCGCAACGCGTCCCTACCGGCGGCTTCCTCTTCCGCCTCTGCAACGTCAGCGTCTATCGCGACCGCAAGCCCGTGCTGCGGAACCTGAGCTGGGAGATGCGCCCCGGCGAGCACTGGGCCATCACCGGGCCGAACGGTTCCGGAAAGAGCACGTTCCTCAAGCTGCTGCTCGGCGAACTGCACCCGGCAGTGGGCGGCAGCATCCACCGCTTTGGCGAAACGCGGCGGCACACGCTCTGGGAGATCCGCGCGCGCGTGGGCTACGTGGGGCCGGACCTCCAGACCGCCTACCGCGACGACCTGACCGCGCGCGAGGTCGCGGCCTCCGGCTTCTTCGCCAGCCTCGGCCTCATGGACGCCGTGACGCGCGCGCAATGGCGGCGGGTGGACGAAGTGCTGGCGCAACTCTCCTTGAGCAAGCTTGCGCGGGAAAACCTCCTCCGCCTCTCCTACGGCCAGCGCCGCCGCGTGCTGCTGGCCCGCGCGCTGGTGCACGGCCCTCAAGTCTTGCTGCTGGATGAGCCGCTGGATGGATTGGATGCACACGCGATGACCAAGATGCGGGAACATCTGGCGGCCCTGGCTCGCTCCGGAGTCTCACTCATGGCCGTGTCACACCGGCGCGACGAACTGCCCGGCGTGGATTTCCGCGAGCAACTCCTCCCCGTGGACCGCACCGATTGACTTTGCGAACCGGAGTTTCCACACGGACAGGACGCGGCGAAAGCATCCGAGGAACAGGCCGGCGGCGGGTTGACCATCCAGGGCGGCGTGAAGTCCGTCTTCCTCGTGCCGACCGACTACTCGGCGGTGAAGTAAGCCTAGACTTGGCGGCCTGCCGCCAACTGACTTCCTTATAATCATCGCCTTGGAAATAGGGCTTTCTCGACAGCATTCGAATCGCCGAGGCGTCCAGCCACACCACGCCGACTTCAAGCAGCCATAGAGGGGCAGACTCCCGCTGCGTCATGGGGAAGAAGAGGAACACAAAGACCGCGACATTGGTGACGAGGTAGCCTCCCATCGTCCGCAATGGTGCCATGCCCGCGAACAGCAGCATCAACGCAACCACGCCGGCCTCGACCACCAGCGCCCAAAACGCAACGATCCCGAAGGCGATCAGAGAGATCCCGTTGATCGAAACTGGGTTGGCCCATGCCACACATGGCCAGCAGAGCATGACCGCGACCAGAGCGGAGCGACAAAATCCGGTCCAACGATGGGCGGGCTGCATCATGGATGTGTGTAACCATAAGCCGGTGGAATTGCGGAGCCATCCGGTGAACGGAGTAGAAGCCCCGTTCTTATTGTTTCGCAGCAAAGCCCGCCTGCGTGCGCTTTAGTTCCGCCCTGAGCGCCCCGCGCAGCTTCGCCAGCCGGTCCTTTGCCTCCGGGGCGGCGATGCGGTTCGTCAGTTCCTCGGGGTCGTTCTGCAGGTCGTAGAGTTCGTCGCCCACGCCGGGCTTGAGGTAGTGGATGAGCTTCCAGCGGTCCTGAATCACGGCGGCATACCATGGGACGTTGTTGTAAATCGCCTTGTCCGGCTCGGCCTGCAGCAGCTTCGCCACGCTGGAGCCGTAGTCGTGGCCGGTGAACTCGTAGAGGCACGGGTGCGGCCACGGGGCGGCGGGGTTCTTCAGCAGCGGGGTGAGGTCGCGCCCGTGCGTGGCCCACGGGATTTTCAGCCCGGCCTGCGCGGCGAAGGTCGCGATGAGGTCGGGCGCGTTCACGGGGACGTTGCAGACCTGGCCGGCCGGCGTGAGTCCGGGCTGCGCGATGATGAGGGGCGAACGATACGTGGCGTCGTAGGGACCGAGCTTCGTGCGGAAGCCGTGCTCGCCCATGCCGAAGCCCTGGTCGGCGGTGTAGATGACCAGCGTGTTTTCCAGTTGGCCCGTCTCGCGCAGCGCGGCCATCAGCTTGCCCACGCCTTCATCAATGGCCGGCACGCATTCATTCATCTGCCGCACAAAGGCGGCGTAGGTCTGGCGTTTCTTCCCACTTTCGTCGCCGAAAGTCTCGCCGCTCTTGCCCGCGATGGGCGTGCCGTCGGCGGACTTCGTCCAGGCTTGGGTGAGGTTCAGGTAGTCGGGCTTGCCGGGGCGCGGGGGGAAGATGTCCTTCGGCACGGGGACTTCGGCCTTCGCGTAAAGGCCCTTGTGCCGCGCGGCGGGCTTCGACGGGCCGTGGATGCTGCCGTAGCACAGCCAGAGGAACCACGGCTTGTCTGCCGTGCGCGTCTTGCCGCGAATGTAGTCCTCGGCCCACTGCGAGTAGTTGTCGGCGGGGTAGCCGTCCGACCACTCCTCCTTGCCGTTGATGGCGAGGAGCTGGCGCTCATAGTAGGCACCCGCGTTCTCGGGATGGAGGGGACGGTTCCAGACGATCTGATGATCCCAGTCGCGGCCCCAGCCGGCGTCCACGCCGGTGTGCCACTTCCCAATTTGCGCGGTGTGGTAGCCCTGTTGCCGCAGCACCGACGGCCAGAAGGGGCACTGCTTCGGGTCGTAGGCGCTCGCCGGATACTTGCCCTCCATCCTCATGCTCTCGATGCCGTGCGGGTGCCGGCCGGTGAGCATCGCCGCGCGCGAGGGCATGCACCACGCGCCCAGATACGCCGCGTGGAAGCGCACGCCCGAGGCCGCGAGCCGGTCAATGTTCGGCGTCTTCACCCACGGCCACGACTCCGGGTAGCAGCCGACGGTCTTGTAAGACTGGTCGTCGGCAAAGATCAGCAGGAAGTTCGGGCGCTTCGGCGTGGCGGCGAAGGACTGGCCGCAGAGAAGGCCAAGGAGCGCCAAGAGAAGCGACTTGAGCAAGCGAGACAAGGTCATGGGCGGCAGAGTAGCACCCGGCGCGAGCTTGGGAACTGGTAAGAGATTCGCGCCCCTTCAAGTCGGGGCGGTGCAGCGGGGCTGGATGTTGGCGTCGGGATTTCGAAACGGGTCACTTCAGCTCGCGAGCGGGTGCCTGCGGTTCGTGAGCGGTATTGGCACACGCTTCGCCGAGAGCGCGGCCTGATACACGGCCATGACCATCTCGACGGCGCGCATGGCGTTGTGACCGCTGCACTCGGGGGCGCGGTTCTGCGCGGCGGCGTCGAGCAGGTCGTCCACGAGGCGGGCGTTGGCGGCGGGGAAACCTTGCGCGTTGGCGGGCAGGCTGAGCGTCGGGTCGTCGGGCAGCCTGCGCCACTCGTCGGCCTTGCCATCGGGCTTCCAGCCGGAGGATTTGAGCACGAAGATCTGCGGCGGAATGTTCGCGAGGATGCGCGCCGCGCCCTTGCTGCCGATGAGTTCGATGCCCCACTGGCCGGTTTGCTCGCGCAGTTTGTTCCGGCTGGTGAAGGAGCCGGTCACGCCCTGCGCGAAACCGAACTGCGCGCCCACCTCGTCGCCCGCGATGGGGCCGACGTTGTCCTTCATCACGCGCGCGTCGGCCGGCGTGATGTCGCGTCCGGCCTGCGTCACACGGGCGGTGCACCACTGGGCGTCGCCCGCGAAGAGCCGCATGAGATCGAAGAGATGCGTGCCCAGCACGATCATGTCCTCGCCGCCGGCGCGGGCGTCCTGCTTGCCCCAGGCGCGGAGCTCAAGCAGCTCGCCGAGCAGTCCGTCCGCGATGCGCTGCTTGAGATGCACGATGTTCGGGGTCATGCGCATCTGGTGCGCGACGGCGATCTTCAAGCCGCGCTTCTCCGCTGCCGCGAGCACTTCATCGGCCTCGACGAGCGTGGGCATGAAGGGTTTCTCCGAGTAGATGTGCGCGCCGACCGAGATCGCCGCCATTGCCATCGCGTGATGCTGGTCGGCCTGGCGCGGCGCGACGCAGACGAGCTGCGGGCGCTCCTTTTCGAGGAGCTCGTGGTAGTCGGCGTAGCGGCGCGGAGCCTTGAGCTTCGCGGCCATTTTCTCCAAGCCGGCGGGATTGGCGTCGGCGACGGCGACAAGCTCCACGTTCGGGCGGTCGTTGAAGACAATGTCGAGGCCGTGACCATAGTCGCCGCGCCCGGTGTGGCCGATGACGGCGGCTTTGAGCTTCGCACCGTCTGCGGCGCGCAAGATCGCGGGCGTGGTGAGCGCAGCGGCGGCGGTGAGGAGAAACTGACGGCGAGTGCGGACAGGCGGCGTGTTCATGTTGGCTGAGTTTAGCGGACGGTGGCGGGAAAGACCAGATTCGCCAGGCTGAGGACGAATTCCCCCGCCTTGACCATCGTCACGTTCCGCATGACTCCACAGCCCTTCAACCGCCGACAGTTTCTTCGTGTCACGAGCCTGGGCATCGGCGCGTCGCTCGCCGCTTCAGCCGGCGCGGCGGAGGCCGTCGCCCGCAAGCGCCCGCTCAAGAAGGGTTACATGCTCAACACCTTTCCCGGCCGCGAGCTGCCGGTGCTGGAGAAGTTCAAGCTGCTCGAGGCCGCCGGCTTCGAGGGAGTCGAGCCGCCGAGCCACATGGACCAGGACGAAGTGCTCCGCGCGCGTGACGCCACGGGCCTCGCCATCCCGAGCGTCGTGTGCGGCACGCACTCGCGGATGCTCGGCCAGCCCAGCCCCGACCAGCGCGCGAAGGGCGTCGAGGGCATCAAGCAGGCACTGCGCGACGCGAAGCGCTACGGGGCCATCTCCGTGCTGACCGTGCCCGGCGGCGTGAGCGAGAAGATTTCCTACGAGCAGAACTGGGAGTGGACGTTCGCCGGCATCCGCGAATGTGTGCCGCTGGCGGAGGAGCTGGGCGTGAAGCTCGCCATCGAAAACGTCTGGAACAACTTTCACCTCAGCCCGCTGGAGGCCGCGCGCTACGTGGACGAGTTCAAGAGCACGGCCGTCGGCTGGCACTTCGACATTGGCAACGTGATGTTCCTCGGCTGGCCGGAGCAATGGATCCGCATCCTCGACAAACGCATCGTCACGCTGCACATCAAGGAATACAGCCGGAAGAAGATGAACGACGAGGGCAAGCGCAAGGGCTTCGAGGTGGAGTATCTTGAAGGCGACAACAACTGGCCCGCCATCATGCGCGCGCTGGACGACATCGGCTTCCGCGGCTGGGGCATCGCGGAGCCGGCGTGGCGTCCGGCAGGCGTGGAGGCCGCAGTGCGGCTGAAGCAGATTTCCGACAAGCTGGAGCAAATCTTTGCGAAGTGACTGCCTTCCCTCCTGCTCTTGATCGTAATCCTAATCTTAATCCTCTTCCACGGCGTCTCCGAGCGGGAGGCGGAGCCGGATTGAAATTAGGCTTAAGAGCAAGAGAGGAAATCACCGGCTCGCCTTCGCGCGCGGTTCATCGCACACTGCCGCCCGTCCGCCGCCATGACGCACGCTCAAGCCAAGTCCCGCCACGCGCACCTCGCCGACGAAATCCGCCGCCACGACCACGCCTATTACGTCGAGGCCAAGCCGGTCGTCTCCGACCGCGAATACGACGCGCTCTACACCGAGCTGCTCGCGCTGGAAAAGGACTTCCCCGACTTCGTCACGCCGGATTCGCCGAGCCAGCGCGTCGGCGGCGCGCCGAGCGAAGGTTTTACCCGCATCACGCACGAGCAGCCGATGCTCTCGTTGGAGAAAATCCAGGCGTCTGACTCGCCGACGAAGGACGAGGAACCCGACCGCGAGCGGCGCAACCGCGCTCAGGACGAGCACACGCTGGAGGAATTCCGGGCCTTCGATGCGACCATCCGCAAGCAACTCGGCAAGGACCACGTCAGCTACATCTTGGAGCCGAAAGTGGACGGCGTTTCCATCAGCGTCCATTACCGCGACGGCAAGCTCGTGCTCGGCGCGACGCGCGGCGATGGCCGGCAGGGCGACGACATCACGACCAATCTCCGCACCGTCCGCTCGATTCCGCTCCAGCTCGACACGAAGCATCCGCCCGCGCTGCTCGAAGTGCGCGGCGAGGCTTACATGGCGACGAAGGAGTTCGACGCGCTCAATGCGAAGCTCGCCGCCGCCGGTGAGGCGCAGTTGCCCAATGCCCGCAACGCGACCTCCGGCACGCTGAAGCAGCTTGACCCGCGCACCGTCGCGCAGCGTCCGGTGCGTGCGGTCTTCTACGCGGTCGGAGTGTGCGAGGGGATTGAGTTTCGCTCGCACGCGGAGATGTTGAAGCAACTTCGCAAGTTCGGCCTGCCCGTGCAGTCCGCATGGTGGGAGTGCGATGGCATTGAAGCAGTGCTGCGCCACTATCGCGAGCACGTCGTCTGCGGCTACGACGAGGACCGCGACCTGCGCACGCGGCTGCCCTATGAGATTGACGGTGTGGTGCTCAAGGTGAACGACCTCGCCGACTGCGAGCGCATCCCCTACAAGAGCCGCGCGCCCGGCTACGCCATCGTCCACAAGCCCATCCCGTGGATCACGCCCGCCGAGACCGTGCTCAAGGCCATCACCGTGCAAGTCGGCCGCACCGGCGTGCTCACGCCCGTGGCGGAGCTGGAGCCGGTCTTCGTGCAAGGCTCGACCATCGCGCGCGCCACGCTGCACAACGAGGACGAGATCCGCCGCAAAGACATCCGCATCGGCGACACCGTGGTCATCCGCAAGGCGGGCATGGTCATTCCGGAAGTCTTCGAGGTGATGAAGACCAAGCGGCCCGAGGGAGCGAGGGAGTTTGACTTGTTCAAGCACGTCGGCGGCAAATGCCCGGCGTGCGGCGGGGCGATTGCGAAGGAATCCGTTTCCGCCGGTGACAAGGAGGAAGTCGCGTGGCGCTGCCAGAACGTCGCCGGCTGCCCGGCGCAGAAGACGCGCCGCTTGGAATACTTCGCGCAGCGCAAGGCGCTCGACCTCGAAGGACTGGGCGGCATCGTGGCCGAGAAGCTCATCGAACGCGGGCTGGTGCAAGGGCCGCTCGACTTATTCGACCTCACGATTGAACAGCTCGCCAAACTGAACCTTGGCACTGAGGAGGAGCCGCGTGTTTTTGGTGAGAAGAATGCGACGAAGGTCATTGAGGCGTTGGCGCGTGCGAGGCAGGCTCCTCTGAATCGGTGGATTCAAGCGTTGGCAATTCCTGGGGTAGGTGAAGTCATGGCCTTCGAGTTGGCCAAACTTCACCGGAACATCGAATCGTTGGCGAAGTCACAGATCGTCTCCGACTATCTCAGGCTCCAAGAGTTGGTCGCCGAAGCTGAACGGGTCAACCCTGATGCAAGGAAGCCCGAATACAAACTTCCGCGAAAAGACGAGCGAACCGAGGCCGACAATCGAGAAATGGAGAGGCGAAGGTTGCTGCACGCAGACCTGAATGCTGAGATTGAATCTCTCGCAGACCGAGTCATGGAAGCCGGTGTCAGACTCAAAATCCGACGAACGAAAAAGGAAAACGAAAATCCTCCGCTCATTCAAGTCACCAGCGAATTGGAACCCGAAGTCTGTAAGAGCATGGTCGCTTTCTTTGGCAGCGACATCGGCAAGAGTGTCCTCTCTCGGTTGGCATTGCTGCATATCAATCCAGTCGTGACACCGGAGGCAACCAAGGTTAGTGGGGTTTCCAATGACAGCCTCATCCGTGGCAAGACGTTTGTTCTCACCGGCACTCTGAACAGCATGACGCGCGACGAGGCAACGACGAAGATTCGTGCTTTGGGAGGCAGCGTGACCGGCTCGGTGAGCAAGAATACTCATTACGTGTTGGCTGGCGAAAGCGCCGGCTCGAAACTCGACAAAGCACGAGAACTTGGAGTCCTAGTGATTGATGAGGCTGAATTTAGCAGGCTGCTCGGCGAGGGCACGAAACCGAAACCATCCGCACAAGGCACGCTGCTCTAAATTCGTCGCTACTACCTTCTCGGTCTGCCAAACGTGAGTTCGTAAGCGAAGTCGTTCTTCAATACCTTCTCCGCAGCGTTCAGTTTGGCCATCTCACGCTCATTGGAGGCTAGGGCAGGTTCAAGTTGATCCAGCTTGGGTTTCAACGCGCCAGTATGCACTGGAGGCCAATACTTGTTCCAGCAGGCTCTCCTCTGATTGGTCGAAAAGAATCTTTGAATCACCCTTAAACCGACCAAGTTTGTGTCTGCACATCTGTTGCATTGCGCCTGCTTGGCAGAGACAGAAGACACGAAGAGCTCCGTTCTCATCAGAGAATTCAACTGGGTAACTGCCTCCTGAGATGCGCCCCTGAATGGGGCCGACGTGCAACCGGGACTTGCGCAAGCGTGACGCCTAGGGACACACTGCCCACGCAACCACTTGGAACACTGGATCACCGCACCACAAACTCATGGAATCCAGCCAATCAGAATCCGCGCCGCCTCCGCACGGCCCGGCAGCCTTTCCGACCACGCATTGGAGTCTGATGCTGGTTGCTGCCCGCGACGGCTCGCCGACGGCTGCCGAGGCGCTCGAAAAACTTTGCCGCGCCTACTGGTATCCGCTCTACGCCTATCTCCGCCGCCAGGGCCGGGACGCGCAGGACGCGCAGGACCTGACTCAGGAATTCTTCGCCCGGCTCCTTGCGCGCCGCGATCTCGAACGCGTGGACCGCGCCAAGGGCCGCTTCCGTTCCTTCCTGCTCGCCTCGATGAAACATTTCCTGGCCAACGAATGGGACAAGTCGCACGCGCTCAAGCGCGGTGGCGGGCAGCAAATCCTCTCCCTCGACGAGGAGGACGCTGAAGGCCGCTATCTTCAGGAACCGGCGGCCGATTCGACGCCTGAGAAGTTGTTCGAGCAACGCTGGGCCATGACCGTGCTCGACGCGGCCCTTGCGCGGCTGAAGGCCGAGTTTGCCGCCGCGGACAAGGCGCGCCAGTTCGAACTGCTCCAGCCGTTCCTCTCCGGCGCTTCGGCGGACGGCGACTATGCGGCGGTGTCAGGCCCGCTCGAGTTGAACCCCGGCGCGGTGGCCGTCGCCGTGCACCGCCTGCGCCAGCGCTACCGCGAACTCGTTCGCGCCGAGGTCGCCCAGACCGTGGCCAGCCCGGCGGACGTCGAGGACGAAATGCGCCAGCTCTTCAACGCGCTGGCGTGACGATCCGTCCGGCGAAATTTCCTGTAATCCTCGTCCGCCGATCCTTCTGTAAGGAGTGAAAGGCAATTGCATGAAAAACCTGCTCCTCACCCTGCTCTCGCGGCCAATCCGCTTTCACCTCAGCCCGGCCGCGGTCGAGGCCATCGAATCCGCCTTCCTCAGCGCGTTCCGTTTCGGCGGCTGTTAATGCCCCGCGACCAGCCGCGCCACTTTCCGCTGTTCGCGAGGCGCAGCCCGGTGTAGTAACAGCCACACCCGAAGCCATGGAACGCACCTGCCCCCAGTGCGGCGCGCCGCTCGGCGGCAAGGCCCTCGACGGCCTCTGTCCCCGCTGCGTCGCGCGGCTCGCGCTCGATGTCGGGGGCGGTCCCTCCGCGCCCACGCTTCCCGTCAGCGAGCCGGCAGCCGCACCGGCGAAGATCCGTTACTTCGGCGACTACGAGTTGATCGAGGAGATCGCGCAGGGCGGCATGGGCGTGGTCCACCAAGCGCGGCAAGACAGCCTCAACCGTCTCGTGGCGCTAAAGATGATCCGCAGCGGCCAGCTCGCCACGCCGACGGAGGTGCAGCGCTTCCGCGCCGAGGCCGAGGCGGCGGCGAGCCTGGACCATCCAAACATCGTGCCCATCTACGAAGTGGGCGAGCACGAGGGCCGGCAATACTTCAGCATGAAGTTCGTCGCGGGCGGCAGCCTGGCGCAGGCGCTGGGCCAAATCCGCCGGGACGGGGAAACGGCCCAACGCGAAACCGCAGACGCGAAACCCGCAACCGGAACTCAACCGCCGTTGAACCTGCGTGACGTGAAGGCGGTCGCACGGTTGATGGCCAAGGTGGCGCGGGCCGTCCACTACGCGCACCAGCGCGGCATCCTGCACCGCGACCTCAAGCCCGCGAACATCCTCCTCGATCCGGACGGCGAGCCGCACGTGACGGATTTCGGCCTCGCCAAGCGCTTGGAACTGGACAGCGACCTCACCCACACCGGCACCGTGCTGGGCACGCCGCACTACATGGCTCCTGAGCAGGCCACCGGACAGAGCCGCCGTCTAAGCACCGCCGCGGACATCTACAGCCTCGGCTCGATCCTCTACCACCTCCTCACCGGCCGCCCGCCATTCAAGGGCGAGACCGCGCTGGAAGTGCTCAAGCAAGTCACCGAGCGCGAGCCGGTGCGGCCCGGCGCGCTCAACCGCCGCGTGGACCGCGACCTGGAAACGATCTGCCTCAAGTGCCTGGAGAAAGACTCGAAACGCCGCTACGCCTCGGCCAACGACCTGGCGAATGATCTGGAACGCTGGCTGCGGCGCGAGCCGATTTCGGCCCGGCCCATCTCCCCATCCGAGCAAGTGTGGAAATGGCTCCGCCGCCGCCCGCCCATCTTCTACGCCATGGCCTCGGCCATTGTCCTCATCACCGCTGTGGGTTCAATTGGCGTGTTCTTGCAATGGCAGGCGACGCAGGCCGCGCGGCGGCTTGCCGCAAACGAGTCCCTTGAAAGGGATCGGCAGCAGATAAAACGGCAGCAGGCTGAACGCGAGACGAAGCTTTCCGTTCAGCAGCAGCAGATCGAGCAGGCGCGCAAGCAGGACGCCGAGGTGAAACTGGAACTCGACCGCGTGGACCGGTGGTTTCAAGCCGAGGAAGCGGACTATGCGCTGGCCTACTTGGCCCGCACTGCCCGCCAGTATCCCAGCAACGCCGCCGTTGCCGACCGGCTTCTGGCTGAGATCTGCGAGCAGAAGATCGTGCGGCAACTCATGGACCCGTTGGATCGCCTTGCTGATGGCAGGATTCAGTGGGCGTTAACCGCAGATGGCCGCAGGGCGCTGGCCTTCAACCATCCAGGACGCCTGACTTTTTGGGACTTGGATGCCGGCAAGGAAAAGAACGCTTGGCGATTCTACACGATTCCCGACACTTGGGTTCCTGTCGCTCTCAGTCACGATGGGGCGCTCGCCGCAGCCGTTGAGTCCAACAGGCGGAACGACGTTTGCGTTTGGAGCACGTCGGCAAACTCCATCACCAATCTCGTCTTGAATCACACGTTTTCCGTCACTTCGCTGTGCTTCAACAGCAATGCGACTCGGCTCATCACGAGCAGCGACTTCGTGTGGTTTGTCTGGGAGCTTCCGTCGGGACGGTTGCTCCACAAAATTCACGACTCAAGCCCTGGGGTTGTCCAGCAGTCCTTCCTTGTGCTCAATCCGCTGGCCGTGGCGTTTCGAGCGCGCAGCGACGGCGGCGAGTTCTTGCGCTTTTTCGATACTGAAACTGGCAGCCAAATCCGCGAAATCCCCTTGAACCGCGGCACCAACTACCTTGCGAGCGCGGTGTCGCCCGATGGCGGAAAACTCGCGGTCGTCTTTCGGAGCGGAACAGTATGCGTGCATGACTTTGCCGACCCGCAAGGCCGCCTGCTCTACGCACTGGATCATCCCAATGTGGAGGAGGCGACGTTCAGCCCGGATGGGACGTTCTTGATGACGCGCAGTCTCCAAGAGCTCCGGCTCTGGTTCACATCCGACGGCAAGGAGTGGAAGCGGAAGCCATGGTCGGATTTGAAGAGCGCGAGATTCAGCCCGGAGGGCCTTCGCATTGTCACCACCGCTGGAACCAAGGCACAAATATGGGACGTGACAACGTTGCGGCCGATTTGCCTGCCGATTGAGCACCGGCAGGATGTCAACCGCGCTTGGTTTAGCCCGGACGGACTCAAGGTCTTCACCGTCACCGCCAACCGCACGCTGTTTGTATGGGATGCCCGTGTCGGCTCGACCGAACAGAAGCTCACGGAGTCACAAAAGCCGTCTTGGCGAATCAACACCGGGCAACGGTGGCAAAACTCCGCAAGCGGCATACGGGAGTCGTGGCTCCTCCTGCCGCCAAAGGCAACCGTGCCTGATCGCCCGTGGCGGGACGCCGTATTGCCGCTGCCAGTTCCGCCCATGCTCCCACGCGCTTTGGAGGCGGTGGCCGGCTTGCGTCTCGACACGCAGGGCCACGGCAGACCGACCTTCGCATCCGACATCGAGGCCATCCGATCGGAACTCACCACGCTGACGGGCACGAATTTGTATGAGCGTGTTGCGTCCTGGCTGCTGGCCGATCCAGGCGTGCGCGCAGAGTCGCCGTTCACCGCCGGCATGGAGCGCGAAGTGGATGCGCGGGTCAACGGAAACACCTTTGAAGATGTTGCCACAGCACTCTGGCTTGAACCGACGAACGCTCTCGCGTCCGCACGACTGGCGCGCCAACTGGTGTTGTTCGATAATACTGAACTGAGTCGGTTCGCGTATAACAATAGGCAGGGGGCTGGAGTGAAATCGTTTGTGGATTTTCATCTGGCCCGCGCGGACAAACACGGCAGCCACATCCCGGAGGTCTGGGTCATCCGTGCCGAGATCGCGTCCGAACGCAAGGAGACGAATGCGGTATTGAACATCTTGGAGGAAGCCTCACGCCGCTTTCCCAACGACGTCAATTTGTGGGAACAGAAGGCGACCCTGCTTGCGACGTGTTCGCGTCCCGCCGAAGCACTGGAGGCATTGAACCGGGCTTATGAGCTTGCTCGCGCTGGAACTATCCCCACCGCGACTCAGACACGCCGCTTTCTGCTGGCCCGGTCGCGCCTGCTGAGGTCACTCGGCCGAACCGCTGAAGCCGAGGCCGACGAGGCAGAAGCCAGGCGGGGCGTTGAGCCGGAAGGGCACTGGCCGTCCTGGGGCGGCACCGACCCCGGACGCAACCTGTATTCGACGGCCATCGGCCTGCCGGAGAGTTTTGAGGCTGGAAAGATGATTCGCCGGACAGAGATGATAGACATGGCGACGACGCGCAACGTGCGCTGGGTCGCGAAGCTGGGCAGCCACTGCTTTCCCTCCCCGGTCATATCAGGTGGCAAAGTCTTCATCGGCACCAACAATGACTCTCCGCGCGACCCGAGGCACATCGGCGACCGCAGCATCCTACTGTGCCTTGACGAAGTGACGGGCGAACTCCTTTGGCAACTCGTCGTTCCCAAGCTGAAGGCAGGCAAGGTCAACGACTGGGAGGGGCTTGGCATCACGACGACGCCCACGGTAGTCGGCAACCGGCTTTACCTCGTGACCAGCCGCGCGGAAGTGCTGTGCCTCGACGTTGACGGCATGGCCAACGGCAACGACGGCCCGTATCTCGACGAAGCGAACTATGTCGTCCAAGACTTGACTGCCAAGGACGGCACGCCAGCGCAGCCCATTCCTCCCGGTCCGCACGACGCGGACATCATCTGGCGTTACGACATGATAAACGAATTGGCAGTCTTCCCACACAACGCCTCAGCCTGTTCGGTCCTCGTCGTCGGAGACATCGTCTATGTCAACACGGGCAACGGCATGAACTGGAATCACGTGGACATTCCGAATCCCGACAGCCCGAGCTTCAT
The DNA here is from genome assembly GCA_964478755.1 of uncultured Klebsiella sp. Taxonomy (GTDB): domain Bacteria; phylum Verrucomicrobiota; class Verrucomicrobiia; order Limisphaerales; family SXTU01; genus SXTU01. The sequence continues at coordinate 17,154 of CAYZJP010000021.1, read as the reverse complement.
CGCGCTCGACCGCCACACTGGCAAGTTGCTTGGCGAGGACACCGAGAAAATCGGCAGGCGCATCTTCCACTCCCAATGGAATTCACCTTCTGCGGGCCGGGTGAACGGCCGGCAACTGGTCTTTTTCGGCGGCGGCGACGGCTGGCTCTACGCCTTCGACGGCCAGCCCGTCGTGAACGAGGAAGGCAAAAATATCCTCAAGACCGTCTGGAAGTGCGACTGCAACCCGCCGGAATACAAGACGGACCCGAACGGCAAGCCCTACAAATATCCCGCCGCCGAGGGCCCGAGCGAAGTCTTTGCCACGCCGGTTCTCTATAAAAACCGCGTGTATGTCGCCACCGGGCAGGATCCGGAACATGGCGAAGGGGTTGGGAACCTGGTGTGCTTGGATGCGACGAAGTCCGGCGACATCACCAAGACCGGTGTGATTTGGAGCTTCCGCAAGATTAATCGCTCCATGTCCACGGTTGCGATTGATCCCGAGACCGGCCTGCTTTTCACCGCTGACTTCTCCGGATTCATCTATTGCCTCAACGCGGAGACTGGCCGGCTTTATTGGCAACACGATTCGAAAGCGCACATCTGGGGATCGCCCATGGTCGCCGACGGCAAGGTATTCATCGGCAACGAAGACGGTGACTTCATGATCTTCGCCGCGTCCTCGCAGAAAAAACTACTGAGCAAGACGGATCTCGGCGCGCCGATCTACACGACTCCAACAGCCACAGGCGGCACTCTTTACATCGCAACTACGATGCACCTCTACGCCGTCCAGGAGCTTCGATCGGGCTCGACAAAGCGCTGAATGCCGCAGCGCAATCCTGTCTTTCCTCGAAAGATTCAAGACGTTCGCACTTTCTCTGTAATCCTTCCCCACCGTTTCTTCTGTAAGGAGTAGAGCAAGGCACTCAACAGCCTTGCCGGAAAGAACATCATGAAGACACAACTTGCCTGCATCGCATTTCTCGTTGCCGCCGCGGCGCTGTTCGGCGGCTGCCAGACCGCGTCCTTCTCCCGCATGGAACCCGATCCGGAGACCGCGCGGGGCGATTCGCTCAACGGCGTGGCATGGGGCCGGGGCCGCTGCATTGCCGTGGGCGGCGCGGGCACGGTGCTGTCCTCAACGGACGGCGCGCGCTGGCAGCGGCAGTCATCCGGCACGGAGGCGACGCTTCACGCTGTCACGTTTGGCGGCGGCCAGTTCATCGCGGTGGGCAGCGGCGGCGCGCTGTTGTCCTCGCGCGACGGGCTGCGCTGGACTTCGACTTGCGCCGAATTTCACGGTGATTTGCGGGCGGTGGCATTCGGAAATGGGCGCTTCGTAGCAGTGGGCGACAGCGGGGCGATGGTCACATCGCGGGACGGGTCCGCTTGGGACGTGTTGCCGACGGTCGTGCCCACGGCGTTGCGCGCGGTGGCCTTCGGGAACGGGCGCTTCGTGGCGCTCGGCGCGAATCACACCATCCTCACCTCCACCAACGGCGTGCAGTGGACGGACCGCAGCGCCACGCTGGACGCGTGCTTCCGGGCCGTGGCGGTCGGAAACGGAAAGTTCGCGGCGGTCGGGTGCAAGGACACCATTGTCACCTCGGTGGACGGCGTGACTTGGCGGAACCACAGCCTGGGCACACTGCCCTACATGCACGCACTCGCGTTCGCGTCCGGGAAGTTTGTCGCCGTCGGCGAAGGCGGCGCGGTCATCACATCGCCGGACGGAGTGAATTGGAGGCGGCAGGAGTCGGGGTGCGCGGCGCGGCTGCGGGGCATCGCGTTTGGCAGGGGCGTGTTCGTGGCGGTTGGCGCAAAGGGCACGACGCTGACATCCACCGACGGCGGCGCGTGGAAGGGCGTGAACGTGATGATAGCGGAGGCGAAATGACTTGCCCACTCACGAAGAGTGCAGGGATGCAGCATCTGCCGGCGCTTCACAGAGCGGCCCGCCCAATGGCAAGTCCTCCGGCAGCGGGACTTGTTCGCGGATGCGATCCCAGAGCTGCGAGAAGTCCTTGTTCACGTCGCCGCTGAGGCAGTCGGTGATTTCGCCGGCGGCCTCGGGGTATTTATCAATCACCTTCTTGAACGAGAACTTCGGGTCGTAAAACGCATACACGAGCTTGCGCATGTTCTCCACGCCCTGCCTCATGTAGCGCGCGTAATCGGCGAAGCGCGCCGGCGAAAAATCCTTCGCCTGAATCGCCTTGTGAACTTCATCGCCCGCCATCGTGCCGCTCTTGAGCGCGAGCATTAGGCCGCTGCTGAACACGGGATCGAGGAACGCAAACGCATCACCCACAAGCAGCAGGCCGTCGCTGCCGCAGTGCCGCGCGTGGTGCGAATACTCGCTGATGATGTAGTAGTCGCCGGTGGACTGGCCGACGGAGAGATGGTCCTTGATCCAGAGGTTCTCCTCGACCTCGCGGTGGAAGATGGCCTTCGGGTCGCGCACCCCATCGCGCGTGAGATACCTGCCCTCGGCCACCACGCCCACGCTCACCATGTCGTTGTGCTGCGGGATGTGCCAGAACCAGCCCTTGTCCGGCACGTAGGCGACGGTCGTCTGCCCCTCGTCAAGGCCCGGCTCGCGCTTCGAGCCTTTGTAGTAGGTCCAGACGGCGATCTTGTTCAGGTAGGGATCCTTCACGCGCCAGCCGTTGCGGACGGAGGTGAAGGCCTCCTTGCCCGTGCAGTCCAGTGTGACGGGAGCATGAAACTCGACGACCCCGCCGGACTTCAGTTGCGCCCGCACACCGGTAACCTTGCCGGCGGCGTCGCGGAGCAATTCCTTCACGCTCGTCTCCTCGCGAACCTCGACGCCCTTCGAGCGCGCGTGGTTCAAGAGCATCTCGTCGAACTCCGAGCGCAAGACCTGCCACGTCTGCGCGACGCTTTCGCGGTCATAGCGGTTGAAGAAGTAAAACGGCTGCGACTGCCGCCCGTTTGGCGACACAAACACCACGCTGTATTTCTTCACGAAGTGCGATTGCTTCATTCGTGGAATCAGTCCGAGCCGTTCCATCGGCCCATAGGTAAAGGGGATCAGCGACTCGCCGATGTGGTAGCGCGGAAACTTTTCGCGCTCCAGCACCAGCACGCGATGGCCGTGCTCGGCAAGGATATAGGAGGAGGAGGAGCCGGCGGGTCCGCCGCCGATGACGAGGACGTCGTAGGTGTTCTCAGATTTCATACGTGTGCGTAGTTTAGTGCGGAGCAACCGCGGTGCAAGCAAAGAACCGTCAGCAAGCTGGCTGGCATGCCGTGGCGCAGCTCACCTGCCAGCGACACGCGACAACTTCAAGCCCGCCTCCGCCAGCCACGCCACATCTGGCTGCGCATACGGCCGGAACGTCTCCAGCACGCCCAACTGCCCGTTGTGCAGTAGCGCGCGGTGCAGGCCGAGGTCCGACGCCTTCGGCGAGTCGCACAGGCTGGCCGAGTCGTTCGCGCTCATTTGGAAAAGCACCCGCAGCTCGAACTCGCTGACGGCCTTCCGGCTCAACGCCCGCGCCAGGCTGTTGTAGCTGTCGCACGTGCAGATCACATGGATGCCCACGCCCGGCCCTTCAGTGATGAGCCGGTCGAACACCGCGCCGGGACTCGGTGGCTTCGCCTCGTCCGATGAATAACTAAAATCCTCCTCGTGCCGCAGCTTCTTGAACTTCTGCAACTCGTGGACGAACACGAACCACGGCAGCGCGCCCGCTCCGTGGTCCTCCGCCATGCGCCGCTTCAACTCCGCATCCAGTTCCGTCATCAGCGCGTCCAAGTCGCCAGCCTTCGCGAGCGAGCAGCCATGCGGGATCACCTTCGCCACCGATTCGAAGAACCGCTTTTGCGCCGACTCCGGTGGACTGGCCTCCAGCACCACGAGGCGCGCGGCCCCTTGTGCCGCAAGAGCGATGAGCGACGTGCCGACCATCGCCAGCGTCGCCTCGTCTCGCTGGCCGACGAAGAGCAGGTTGTTGCCGCTCTGCCGATGGAACGCAGCTTCGGTCGGTCCCTTGATGGAGTTCGGCGCGCCGAGCCACGCGCGCGGCACTTCCACTGTCGGTGCGGACGGCGCGGCCAGCAGTTGGGCCAGCAGTGCGTTCTCCCGCACGTCTGCCGGCGCGTTGCCCTCGAAGACCACCGTGCCCGCCGTCCGAATCGCCTTCTCGCGTGTGAGATCGCTCACCTTCGCCAGCCACACGTCGCGCTCCGTGTCCGACACCCACACGGTCTGGAACGGGCTGTTCCCCGTCACACTGCCGGCTTCGTCGTTGTAAATCGCCTCGCCCGGGCGCGAGAGCAGACGCGGCGCGGGGTTGTTGTCGTCCATGATGAGCGCGGCGTCGGCCTCGTTGCACTGAAGCGCGATGCGCACGACCATCTGCCCCAGCGTCGCGCGCGCCAGCGAGTAAGCGCCGCCGAGCGTCTGCGAACCGAGGATGACGTGGATGCCGAACGCCCGGCCCTGCCGCACGATGCGGTCCAGCAACAGCGCCGCGCCCTGCGCCACGCGGTCGTCCGCGACGAAGAACTCCTGAAACTCGTCAATCAACAGCAGCGTGCGCGGCAACGTCGCACCCGTCGCGCGCCGGTAGCCCGGCAAATCCTGCGCGCCCACTTTGCGAAAAAGTTCACCGCGCCGTTTCAGTTCTTCGTCCAAACGCTCCAGCACGCTCAGGCCGAACTCGCGGTCGCTCTCGATGGCCACCACGCGCGCGTGCGGCAGCCGGTGCGCCGCGTAGCAGCGGAACTCGACGCCCTTCTTGAAGTCCACGAGGTAAAACTCCACCTGCTCCGGGCTGCACCAGAGCGCGAGGTCCGTGATGATGACGTGGAAGAGCGTGGACTTGCCGGAGCCGGTCTTGCCCGCGACGAGCGCGTGCTGCCGCGTGCCCTTGCCGAGCGCGAGATATTGCAGCTTCGTCGCGCCCGTGCGCCCGATGGGCACGCGCAACTCTTCGGCTGTGTCGAGCGACCACACTGCGTCCGTCGCCGGTGCGATGTCGGTGAACGGCACCTGCACGCGGTTGGAGTTTTCGCTGGCCTTGCCGACCTTGTGCAGCAGCTCTGTTGCAATGTCTGGCGAGGGCGGCGGCTCCAGCACGAGCGAAACGCCGGACAAAACCTCGTTCCCGACCGCGAAAGCATTTCCCTCGCGTCGCACACATACGCTGCCCGCGCGCAAGTCGTCCGGTGAAAACTCGGCCGAGGCGGTCTTGCGCTGGTCCCAGTGCAGCAGCGTGTGGACGCCACACCGCGCGCCGCCGGCCACGATGCTCGCGAGCCGCCGCAGCGCCGTGTCGGAGAAGTTCGCCGGGAAGTCCGCCACGACGAGGAAGTGGTAACGCTCCGCGATGCGCCCGGCCTGCGCGTTGTAGTCCGCGACGGTCGCGAACTCGTTGCGCAGATACATTTGCGACACCTTCTCGATGTGGTCGTTGAGCAGCGCGAGCTGCGCCTCGATGTGCGCCGGTTGCGTCCAGATGCGACTGTTGATGAGCCTCTCATCGTAATCCGCGAGGTGCATCAGGCCGGAGAAGCTGCGGCCCAGCTCGACGGGATCAACGAGCGTGAAGCTCAGGTGGCCCGGCGGCGCGCTGGCGAGCAGGCGCAGAATTGTGTCGTTCAGCGCGGCGATGGCCTGCTCGCGTCCGTCGCCCTTCGTCTCAATGAGCAGCGAGCCGAGTTGCGGCACCGTGAGCAGCAGCGGCACGGAGAAGCTCGCCGGGCCGGGGAGCGAAAGGCGCGGGTTGCGCGGCAACGCGCCCGCGAGCTTCGCCACGTCCACGTCCAGTCGCGCAAATTGCGCGGCGCGCGCGAACTGCTCCGGCGGCGTCCACTGCCGCGCGAAGTCCGCCGACCACGCGGGGAATCGCTCCGCTGCCGCGCGCTGCAACCCGCCGAGCGCCGCGTAAAGCGGCTCGGTCGCCGCGCGCCATTCGGAACCCAGCGCAAGCCATGCCGTCTCGCGCTGGTTGGCCACGGTCATCTGCGATGTTTCGTTGGCGATGGCGATGCCTTGCAACTCCTCGTCTGCGTTGGCCCGCGCGGTTGCGAGCCGCTCGGCACTCGCGTGCTCGAGGGCTTCCGTCGTCGCGGCGCGCAGCCGCTCGTAACGCTGCATCGCGCGTTGGAGCCGGGTTTCCATCGCGCGCTTGCACTCGGTCTTGGAGACATCAGTGTTGCCCAGCGCCTTGTTCCATTCATCCTCGTGGCCCTGACCAACGGCGGCGGCTTCGGCTTCGACGCGCCGCTCCTCGGCCTGGCGGCGGGCCTTGGCCTGCTGCTCGCAGTCGGCAATGAGTCGCCGCGATTCCACGAGCGCTTGTGCAAGCTTACGCGCTCCTGAGTTGCCCGCGATCCGACCTGCCAGATACAGCAGGCCGATGAACAAGACTGCGGCAAGAGAGTAAACGGTGTTCGAAGAGAACCAGTCTTGCTTCAAACCTAGCCGTGCCAAGTCGGGCAACTTGCCTATGTGAACAGCAATAATTAAGAGTGCGCTCCAAGCCCAGGCGGGCACGTAGCTGAACAAGAGAGGCAATCCAGTGCTGCGTATGCCTTCCAGTTCTGCCGAAGCCAAGGTCAACTTCGACCGAAGCAAGTCAAGCAACTGGGTCGGGTCGGATTCCGTCGTGGGCATTTCGGCGGTCGAAGTGGAAAGCAATCGCAGCCAACTGCCGTAGCCGCGCAGCGCGATGCGGGCGCACTCGGCAAGCTTGGCGAGCGATTCTTGCTCGATCTTGAGCTGCGCCATGAACTCCGCGTGTGCCGCGCTCGCGGCCTTGAGTCCGGCCTCGCGTTGACGCTGCGCGCTGAGCAGCTCGCGCTGCAGCTCGAACTTGTGCTGATTCTCGCGCTCCTCGATGAGCGTGAGCCGCTGTCGCACGGTGTTCTTGTGCGCGCGGGCGAGCTTGGCGCGACGGTTGTCCCAACGTGTCGCGAACCGGGTGCGAGCTTCGTTCAGCGAAGTTTCGAGTGTGGTCACGCCGGTTTGAAGCTGCCCGGTGCGCTGCGCGAAGACGGCTTCGCAGCGCTGCTTCAGTCGTGTCTCCTGCGCCTGCTGCTCGCGCTGAAGCTGCTCCTCGCGCGTGGCGAAGGTCCGCACCGCGTCGCGCAGGCGGCGCAGCAGGTCGAGCGTTTCCGTGGTGGAGGCGAGCTTACTCACAATCGCGGCGGATTTTTGCGAGCGCCCGGTCCAGCTCCTCGATGCTGGCGGCGGCGACGTTCACACGGTTGAAGAGGTCTTCAAGATAACGCTTCTCAAACTCAACGGCCTTCGCGTCCTGCCAGTGCTCGCGCGTCTCGTCCCAGCGAATCGAGAGCTGCTTCGTCAGCGCGGTGAGCCGCGTGCGGGTGGAGTTGAGGCTCATGCGGCGGGTGGAGTTTCCGGTGCCGGAGCTGGTGATGGAGCGTCCGCCGTCGGGGCTTTCACGGCGGCGTAGGCGTGGAGCGCCTTGATGGTCTGCGACAAGAGCACGACGGCCTTGCCCATGTCGCTGACGAGCGCGTGGCGGAGCAAATCGGCGTGGCGCGCGAGCGGCTCGACTTCGATCGGATAGTCGCGAACGCATTGCCTGACGACTTTCACCTTGGCCTCGGCTTCTTCGAGCGCCTGCTTCGCGCGGCGGACGGCGACGAGTTCGGCCTGGATGTTGTGGCGAAGGTTGGCGATCTGCGCGCTGAAGAGTTCCTGCTGCCGCTCCTGCAGCGCAATCGCGCGGCGTTTGACCTGTTGCGCCCAGTAGGAGGCGCGGTCGTCTTGGAGCCACGCGCGCGTGCGGGTGACCTCCTCGCCGACTTCGTCCACGACGTTGCGGGTCTTCTCCAGATACACGAGCAAGTCGGCACGAAAGACCTCGACGGCCTCGACGGACGTAATGCGGGCCTGCTCGGGCATGGTCAGCGCTGGTGGAGATACTCCTCGATCTTCGCGGCCTTGCGCAGGAGGAAGGGCGCGTGCTGGTTCGAGACCTCGACGAACTTCTTGAGCACCTTCATGGTCTGCTTGAACTCCTCGGCGAACTTCGCGTGCTCCTGGTCCTGCCATGAGTCGCCCAGCGCGGCGAAGCGCGCCTGGAGCTGCGTGGTGCGTTCGGCGAAATCGGTGTTGAAGCGGCGCAGCTCCTCGGCGAAGCGCCGCACCTCGGCGGGGTCAATGATGGCTTGGGACATGGTGAGAGTTGGTTGCCCGTCAATCGCGGCGGACGGATGCGGGGAATCTAGCAAAGGCGTGCGGCGCGGCCAACTGTCTTCGTGCTACGGGAAAATCCGCGTGGTTCAACAACCACCCCGCATGAGAACGCGCCTTGCCCGTTCGCCATCCGCCGTCAGCCAACTGGCGGTGGGAAACGATGGCTGCCCCGTCAATTCCAATTCCCCGCTCGCCATCACCGGCGGCGAAACGTAGCGTCGTCGCGATGGCAGCGCTGCCCAAACCGGAAATCATTCTCACGCATGAAAGCGACCTCGACGGGTTGCTCTCCGGCCTGCTGCTGCGCCGCCTCGCGCGCAAGATGTTTGACGCCGACGTGAAGATCGAGGCGCACCATTACAACTCCTGGAAGCAGCGCCAGCTCCGCGAGCGTGCCGCGTGGGTGAGCGACTTCGCCTTCGAGCAACGCATGGACCGGACGGACTGGGTGGTGATTGACCATCACGCCACCGAGACGCCCGCGAAGCAGGCGCACCTCATCCATGACCTCGGCAAGTCCGCGAGCCTGCTCTGCTACGAGCTGTGCCGCGCGCGCGATCTCGCGAAGCCCGAGCTGGACCGCCTCGTGCATCTCAGCAACGTGGTGGACCTCTATCTCGTCGAGGATCCGGACTTCGAGCTGGCCTGCGATTACGGGAACCTCGTGAAGGTCTATGGCTTTTGGAATCTCCACGCGCTCATCGAGGGCAACCCCGAGCGGCTGCTCGACCATCCGCTGCTCGAAGTGATGGAAGTCAAGCGGCGCGTCGAAGACCCGCTGGGCTTCGACTGGAGCCGGAAGAACGTCGTCGAAATCAGCCCGGCCGTCGGCTTCGTGGACACCGTCATCGGCAACGCCAACAGCATCGTCCACCGCCTGCTCCGGGCGAAGGCCACGCCTTACTCCGTGCTCGCGACGCTCTTCGTGAAGTCCAACCGCACGGTCATCGCCAGCTTCCGCAGCGAGAACGGCGAGGCGCTCAAGGTCGCGCAGCAGTTCCAGGGCGGCGGTCATGCCAACGCCTCTGGCGCGACGTTGCCCCGCTCCGTGCAAAATCTGGAGGACGGCGTCCTCTATCTGCGCGAGACGCTCAATCCACAGCCGAAGAAAGGCGGCGGCATGACCAGTCTGGAACAGGCGTTCGCTTCGCTAGAGAAGAAGGCCTGACGCGGGTCTGCTCCGTTGTCCTCAGTAGCGCAGCACGCGCACTGTCGCGCCCACTGCGAAGTCCATCTCCGGCGGCACTTCCACCAGGCCATTCGCCGCCGCCAGCGAGTGCAGCATATGCGACGCCTGTGTGCCGGCGGAGTGGACGCGACCTTCCCCATCCACGCGCACGCGGACGAAGTGCCGGCGGTCGCCACGGTTCACCAGCGGCTCGGCCAGCACGCCGGGATGCGCGGGCAATGCCACTTCACCCGCACCCTGCCAGCGCAGCAGCGCCGGTCGCACCAGCAAAAGAAAAGTCACGAACGCCGACACCGGATTGCCCGGCAGGCCGAACAGAAACTTCCCGCCCAGCGTGCCGAAGACGAACGGCTTGCCCGGCTTGATCGCGACTCTCCAAAATTCCTGGCTGCCGCCCAGCTCGGCGAACGCGGCCTTCACGAAATCCAGTTGCCCGACCGAAGCGCCGCCCGTCGTCACCACCGCGTCGCACTCGGCGAACGCGCGGGCCAGCGCGTTGCGCGTGCGCGTGAGCGTGTCCGGCACGAGCGGGAACGCGCGGGCCTCCGCGCCGCACTCCGCCAGCAGCGCGCCGAGCATCGGGCGGTTGCTCTCGTAAATCTGGCCGGGCGCGAGCGGCTTGCCGGGCGGACGCAGCTCGCTGCCGGTCGAGACGAGCGCCACGGTCGGGCGCATGGCCACGCGCACGCTCGCGTTGCCGACGGCGGCGAGCAGGTTCAAGTGTCCCGCGCCGAGCCGCGTGCCCGCCGTCGCAATGACTGCGCTGGCCTTCACATCCTCGCCGCGCAGCCGGACGTTCTCCCAAGGACGCGCACGGTCGCGCACCAGCACCGTGTCGCCGTCCGCGCGCGTGTCCTCCTGCATCACCACCGCGTCCGCGCCTGCCGGGAGCGGCGTGCCAGTGAAAATCCGCACGCAGGTCTGCACGCCCACGCTGCCTTTGAAAACCTGCCCCGCGCCCACCTGCCCGACCAGCCGGAGCGCGACCGGTTTGTCCGCGCTGGCCGTGGCGACATCCGCCGCGCGCACCGCGTGGCCGTCCATCGCCGAGTTGTCGAACGGCGGCAGGTCGAGCGGTGAAGTGACAGCCTCGGTGAGGAAACGCCCGGCGGCCTCCGCCACGGGAACTTTCTCCGCCCTGGACGAGGGCATCGCGTCGAGCACGCGGGCAAGGGCTTCTTCGTAAGTCAGCATCGCAAATCTGCCGGGAGCATCCGTCAAGCCGTTCCCGGTGGCAATGCCGTCACGCCACTTTGGAGTTGCCGCCCGGCGTGAGGCAATGAGGCTGACGTCTGCGCCCGCAAAACAGGGCGCATCTCACTTTATTGCAACCGGCCGGCGGTCGTCGGAAACATCGCGGAGCGATGCCAGCCATTAGCCGGGGGTTGAGGAGCATAGCGACGATACCCCCGGACTACGGCGAGAAGCCAACGACGCCGAAGGCGTCGCAGCGGCCGCCGCAGTCGCTCTGGCACCGCTCACGCGGTGCTGCGCCCGGCCCGTTGACCGGGGGTATCGCTGACGCTCAACCCCCGGCTAATGGCTGGCAAGCCTCCGGCTTGCAGAGACGGAACTGCCGCTTGCAAGAAAGTGAGCTGCGCCCCGCAAAACACTCTCTCAGAAAAAGGTCTTGACCGGCCAAACCTCGTTCTTGTAATCAACTTCGCAGCGTATGTCCCAGGAGCGAAATAGTTCACTGTTGATGAACACTCCCGCACTCCCGCACTCCCGCACTCTGAACGATGGACTTCGGTTCGCGGAATCTCCACTTCGCATCTTAAAGTTTCCGGTTGCCTCTGCCGAAAGCCTGCTTCGAGAGTTCCAAGCCACGTCCCGGCCTGCCAAAGCGTAGCTTCCAAGGTTGAAAGCCTCATTCCCCTTGGCCGAAACCCAGATTCCAAAGTTAAAAGTGGCGATCCGGTCTGCCGAAGCCCCATTTCCAAGGTTAAAAGTCCCGTTTTGCTTCACCGAAACGCCATTTTTAATCTTAAAAGTGGCGACTTTCTTTACCAAATCGCCTCTTACAACCCTGAAATCAAGCTACTTACGCAAATTGGCTTGTTTTGGCCACCTTTCCCAATGAATCGCCGGCCGGCCCCGCCCCTCACCCGCCCTGCGGACACCCTCTCCCCTCATCCGATGGTAGAGCGGGCAGTCCCTTGCCCGCCGGTAGGGACGCGTTGCCGCGCGTCCTCAAACGGTGGACACGCGGCAGCATGTCCCTACCCGGCCGACGGCGCGCACGGAGTGACGCGCCCTACCCAACCATTTCGCTCCGTCTCCCTCTCCCTTCATCGGATGAGGGGAGAGGGCCGGGGTGAGGGGTGCCTTCAACTTTCATCTTTCAACCTTCAACCCTGACCCGTCATGCCCCATCGCATCCTACCGAACTCGCTCCCCACCGCGCTGCGCTGCCTCAAGAAAGCCCGCGACCAATACCTGCTCACCACCGTCCCGGCTGACCGCGTCATCAACGCCGAGCAATGGGCCAAACTCAACCCCGACCCGGCGCTCGTCCCGCCCAGCTTCCTCACGACCCTGCTCAAGGAAGCTGGCGAGGTGGACATCGCCATCGGCGATCAGGGCACCGCCACGGACAACTTCAATGCCGCCCGCAAACGCGCCGCCATGTTCGTCTCGCACTTTTACCAAGTCTATGACTTGGGTGTTGCGCGTGAGATTTACACCGCCGCCGGACGCAGCTATTACGGCCGCAGCATCACAGATACAACTATTCCCGACCTTTCCACCGAGGATGATCTGTCCGACGCGCTCGATGCCCTCATCAAGGGCGAGGCCGACCGGCAGACCGCCGAAGGCGCGGGCTTCGTGCCCATGAGCAATCCCACTGCGGCGGAAGTGAGCGTCGCACGCACGCAGTTCAACACCCTGCGCAACCCCAAGAACCTCGCCCTCGAAAAGACCGACCGCGAACGCGAGGAAGCGATGGCCCTGCTGCCCGAGGCGTTGGAACTCTGCAAGGACATCTGCGACACGGTGGAATACTTCTACCGCAAGGACACCGACGACTCCAGCCGCCGCCAGAAATGCGAACGCTGGGGCGTGACCTTCGCCTTCGACCCGAACCAACCAAACACACCGGCCCCAACAACGCCGACCGGCGGTGGGACAACACCCGCACCGAATCCGTGAGCCTCCCTCTGACCAACCTGTGTCCAGGTTGCCCCATCCGGCGCGGCTTGGCGTATTCTTCGGAAGGGCGCTTCGCGGTGCCTCAGGTAGGGTGCGACAGGTTCGCGCCCCTTCCGTTTCGGAGGTCGTTCACAAAGTAAGGGTGATGTATGAAGACAAAATATTTCGGGCTGTTCGCGTTCTTACTCTTGTTACCAATTCTGAGTAACGCCCAGTTGACCTATCCGCCCGTTCTCACTAACGAATTGGATCAAACGCCGATTGGTCCTTCTGCCCGCAAAATCGTAGTGCTAATACACGGATGGACAGGCAAGATCAGCACCGATTTGCCGATTGATTACAATCGATATTTGGATGCAAATGACTCACCGGAGCTAAACTATCTTTACCACACGCTCAGGTTCAAGTTGTCAGGGTCGGATTGGAAGTTCGTTGCCTATCGCTGGGAAAAGGATGCTTCGACGGGCTTTATTGATTTTGGCGGTATTGGTAACTTTGATGTTACGGGCTATTCTAGAGCTACGCAAGCTGCCCTAAACGCTCGTGACCATGGGACTCAGCTTGGCAACCTTCTCAGCGCCCCAGACAGCAATGCGCCGCGTCTCATCCATTTCATTGCTCATAGTGCTGGAGCTTGGGCTGCTCGCGAAGCCATGCGCGTCGTTCTTGAAAAATGCCCATATGCTGTTGTCCAACTCACTCTTCTTGACCCATTCATTCCAGATGCCCTGCATGGAATGAGCACCGGCTTAAGCACTGGGTTAATGAGTGCAGCATCAAACTTGACTGGGAATGACCGCGTTTTGTCTATGGAAAATTACTATGCCGACGACTTTCCAGTGTCGTTGAGAATTCTTCCGACTCTTTCAACTCAAGAGCGTTTCACTTGGCGTCCTGAAAAAGACTTAAACTTAAGTGTAGAATGGGGAGCGGTCCCTTATCCAAATTTTTTTGCTAGCGTCCACTACAAATACCATTCTGGCCCCGTCGAGTTCTATGCAGATTCGGCTTCTGGTTTGATTCCTGCATTTCAAGATGCAACCGGCCTCATCGGTCCACCTTACGACTCTAGCCAAGTCGGGTGGTATCGTAGCCTGTTTATGAACGAGTCGCGGCTTCCCCGCATCATAACGCAGCCGACGAATCCACCGCCTACACTGCAAGGCGTAACCGCCACATTGAAGGTCGTTGCCAACCGAGCGTCCAGCTATCTTTGGTTCCGCAACGGCGTCAGCACTGGCGTCACAACGCCTTCCATTGACCTGCTTGCAATCAGTGCGAACGAGGGTGATTACGTGGTGCGGGTGAGCAACGGTGCCGGCCAAGTATTCAGTGATAAGGCCCGTTTTAGCGTGGCGACCGCTTCCACGACGCCAACCATTACGGCAGTTTCACCTCGCTGTTTGGTTGGCCTGTCTTTACCCCAAACTCAGCGGATGACCATTTTAGGGACGTTGTTCACGCCGAGTTCGACCCTCACTTTCTCCGATGGCGCGAATTCTTACCCCGCTAGGACTCCACTTTTCATCAGTCCCACCGAACTGAAATACGACATTGCCGTGGGCACGCAGGCGGGAACTTGGACCGTCAAGGTGGTGAACGGCACCGCAGAGTCTGATCCTTTCGCGTTCACGGTCACGGCTGCCACGGATACCACTGCCCCGGCGGCTCCCATTGGTCTCTCCGCCTCAGCTTGGGCCAGTGATGGTCAAATTACGCTGGATTGGACAAACCCCAGCGACCCTTCCGGCATTGCCAAGGCATGGATGAAGATTGGCTCCGCCCCAATCTCGGCCACGGACGGAGTTGCGTATCGCCTGCCGGCAAACAAACCGTTACGAGCATCGTTGCCCGTTTCCGAAGGCGGGCGGACGGTGCATCTGTGGTTGGAAGATGGGGCGGGAAATCGTGACCACAATAACCGGGCGACCATCTCCGTGGGAACGGACGCCACCAGCCCGGTCGTCCAGATTACGAGTCCTGCCGCTAACCTTCCGCCCACCACTCAGGGCACGATTACCCTCTCGGGGACATACTCGGATAATCTGAGCGGGGTGACAGCGGTTCGTTGGCGCAACTTTAGCGCCGGGGTCAACGGCGATGCCACGATGACCGGAACAGCCCTGAACGGCTCATGGGCCACGCCCACCATCACGCTGGCTCCCGGACTGAATGTAATCGGCATCACGGCGACCGATGGTGCCGGGAACATCGGCACGGCTTCATTGCAGGTCATTTATGCAACCCCCGCCAACAGCAGCACGGTGACAGTTTCCATCACGCCACCTGAAGCGGTGACTCAAGGCGCGCAATGGCGCATCAACGCGGGAGAATGGCGCAACAGCGGATACGTGGAGCAAAACATTGCCACGGGGCCGCGCTTCATTGACTTCAAGAACATCCCCGGTGGTTATCGCACGCCGGCGGGATTCTCTGTGAACGTCGCCGCCGGGCAGAGCGTTGCGGCGAGCGGCACTTACACGCCAGTCTTCGTGGCTGATCCGCCAAGCACGCCCGGCAATCCCGTGCCCGCGCACGGCACGCCGAATGTCGGCCGAGTGCAACCGCGTTTTAGTTGGACAGGTGGGGCGGCATCCGGAGAGGTGGAGTTTCTGTTTTGCCTTGATCCTGGCAATCCCACCAGCACTGACCCAGCCCCCTACGGTGCATGGGGTCCCGCTCAATCATTTCAATATACCGGCACGTTGCTCCCCGCCACGACCTACAATTGGCGTGTGAAAACGCGTGCCAATGGCGTCACGGTGGACGGCCCGCTGTGGCGCTTCACCACGGAATACGCCATGGCCGACCTCGCAGTAAAGGACCTGTCGCTCGACGGCAACGTGGAACCGGGCGCAAACGTAACCTTGAGCGTGACGGTGACCAATCAGGGTAATTTCGTCGCACCCGTCGGCTACCTTTACTTCTATCTGTCACGGCAGCCGGGCGGGAAAGAGATTCGGCTGAATCCAAACAATTCACTGGTCATCAATCCGCCTTTGCAACCGGGGCAATTCACCAACATCATTTTCGCCGCCAAGTTAGATGGACTACCCGCCGGTCAGAGTTTCATTGACGCTTGGGTGGACACCACCCAAGCCGGCGCAACCAGCGAGAGCAACTTCGACAACAATCTTCAAACAATTCAACTGAACTACATTGACGGGAAGAATCCTGATGTGTCCTTCGTGGGGCTGGGCAATACGCTTCCGAAGACGGGGGGCGGTAATTCAATTGTTTACTTTGCAAAGGATGACGTGGGCATCAAGACGATGGATTTTTACTACTCTGTGGATGGCGGACTTAATTGGATTGTGCTCCAGGAAGGCTACGTGCCCCCTGCGTCTCCGACCTACGGAGCGAGCTATCCATGGCAGATTCCGAGCAATGCGCCACTCATCACGAACTTGTTTGTGCGCGCGGTGGCTCGGGACGCTTCAGGCAATGCCGGGGAACGGATCGCTGGCCCATACACGGTGCTGGATGGGACACCGCCAACAGTGACAATCTTGTCACCAAATGGCGGGGAAGTGTGGAGCACAGGATCCAGTCAGACAATCAGATGGACTTCAAGTGCCGCCAATGGAATTCAGGGGATGAATCTCTACGTTTACTACGGTGGTTCCGCAAGATCCATTGCGCACTTCACAGATGGCAACAATGGATCGTATCAGTGGATCGTTCCGAGTGACATTTCAGCAAGTGATGCGCGAATAAGGATTTCCCTTACCGACAACAAGGGCAATGATGCCACCGACTACAGCGACAACACTTTTGCAATTCAGGACACTTCCATAATTCCGCTTCCCTGGCCAACGCCAGCAGTGCTTACAACAGTCGCCCCTAGTGACCCCTCGGGCAAGGCTCATTCCAATCCCCGCATCGCAGTTGAAAGCAATGGGACAGTCCACATGGTCTACCTCTACAGATCGGATTATGGTCTGCCCCAGACAATCAAGTATATGAAGCGGGTTGGAACCACTTGGTCATCCCCAGTGTCCATATCGTCTGCAAATGTCGCATCTTTAGAAATTGCAGTGGATTACAATGGGCTGCCACATGTTGTCTGGGGAACTGCAAATGCGAACATGAATCTCACAGATATTTACTATTCCTGGTTCAACGGGTCCATTTGGAGCACACCAATGAATATTTCTGACATTATTCCGGGTGCGCCCGGCCAGACTCCATCGTGGACGCCTCGCATTGATATTAGCCGATCGAACACGGTGCAAGTTGTTTGGACGGAGTTAAATGTAGGCGGGATTGCAAACAACCTTTTTCAAAGATCGAAAACAGCAGAAAATGTGTGGTCTGCAATTTCGCAAATCACGACAACTGGAGGTGCTGAATCAGCGATCAAGCACGATTCCCACAACAACTTGCATTTAGTTTACAGAACAGGTTCGGACATGAAATATATGCGACAAATTGGAGCTGCGTGGTCGGTTGCAACCACTGCTCTCACAACGCCGAATCTCGGTTCGATGGAGTTGGCTGCTGACGCGAGTGATAATTTGCACATGGTCTTTCATGCCTACGACGGAACCATCTTTCCGGCTAGCAGAATACTTTATTCGAGACCTCTGCGAAACAGGGCAGCAGGCATTTGGTTCCATTTTCTGCGATG
>CAYZJP010000020.1:0-56571 GCA_964478755.1 uncultured Klebsiella sp. | reverse complement strand
TCCGGGTGGAACGGCCAACTTGGCCGTTCTCGGCGGCAACCTGCCGCCGAGCTTCGGCACAGCCGACATCCGAACTGACTGGGGCGTTCTGGGCGCAGAAGAAGCGGCGGGCGGGTCGCCCGCCGCAACGGGCCGGTGGCCCGTTCCACCCGGACACCACGACCCCGCTCCTTGAGATGAGCCCGTGGTGATGACAACAGGACGTCAGACAAGATGCCTGACCAACTTGAGTATCACGCCGCCGGCCCGCTGATGACAGCGACGGCGCTGGCGTCGGGAAGGAAGTAGCGGGCGGCGACCGCCTTCACCTGTGCCAGCGTCACGGCTTCGTAATGCTGGTCATCCTCCAAGTGGTGCGCGTAGCCGAGGCCGTAGAGTTCGTCGAGCGCGTGGAGCATCGCCTGGCCGCCGAGGTCTTGGCGGGAGATTTTCTTCTGGCCGATAATCTTGGCTTTCGCGCGTTTTAGTTCTTCCTCGGTCAAGCCGTCCGTGCGGAGCAACTCGGCCTCGGCCAACAATTCTTTCTCCACCAGTGCCGCCTTCTCCGGCGCGGTGCCGCAGTAGAACGCGAAGTAGCCGGGGACGAGTCCCGCAAGGTGCTGCGCGCCGACGTAGTAACAGAGGCCGAGCCGCTCGCGGATGCGCGTGAAAAGCCGCGAACCCATGTCGCTGCACGCCTCCTGGATGAGGTCGAGCGCGTAGTGATCGGCATGGTGCATCGTCGTGCCGGGGAAACCGATGGCGAGGACGGCCTGCTTCTTGTCGCGCGTGTCGCTGGCGCGACCGGAAATGAATTGCGAATTGCGAATTGCGAATTGTGAATTGGCTGAAGCCGCTGACTTCCACCTTGTGAAAGCTTTCTTCACCGCAGCCTCGACCTTCTTCGTTTCGACCGCGCCGTAGATGGCGAGCACGCAGTTGTCAGGCGTGACGAGTTGCTGGTGCAACGCGGCGAGATCGGCGACTTGCATCGCCTTCACGGTGGCTTCGGTGCCGAGCGAATCGAGGCCGTAGCCAGTGTCGCCGAAGAGCGTTCGCCTCATCAGTCGGAAGCAACTGGCGAGCAGTTCGTCGCGCAAGTGGCGGATGTTCCCAAGCTGAATCTCGCGTTCGCGCTCCAACTCAGCTTTCGGAAAGGACGGCTTGAGCAGCACGTCCGCGACCAGCGCGAGACCGGTGGCGAAGTCGTCGCGCAAGACTTCCGCCGAGACGCCGATGCTGTTGTTGCCGCTGTAGGTGTCGAGGCTGCCGCCGAGGCTTTCGATCTGCGTCGCGAGCTGCTCGGCAGTGCGGGACTTCGTGCCCTTCATCATCACCTTGGCGAGCATGGAACTCGCGCCGCAGTTCGCTGCTGTCTCTGCCAGCACGCCGCCGCGCAGGCCGGCGCGGAAGTTCACGAAGGGCAGACGATGGTCCTCCTTCACCAGCAGGCGCAGGCCGTTCGGCAGCTTGAGCAGCTTGATGTCGCTGCGGCTGCTCACCTCGAAGCTTGTGGTGCGCTTGGGCGCGGTGCCGTTCGGCAGGAGCGCGTAGAGCGTGCGGTTTTCCGCGGTGAGATACTTGCGCGCGACGCGTTGGAGGTCGGTCGGCTTGAGGCGGCGCACGGCGTCGAGGAAGCGCTGGGAGAAATTCAGGTCGCTCGCGGCGAGCCAGTTGCCGCCGAGGTCGGCGGCCTGACCGGCCATCGTCTTGCGCGTGGCGAGTGTGCTGGACGTGAACTGCTTCACTGCTTTGGCCAGCTCGGCCTGCGACACAGGCTTGGCCTTCATGCGTTCGACCTCGGCGAGCATCGCGTCGCACGCGTCGGTGAACTTGTCCGCGTCCACCACGCCGCTCATGCCGAAGAGGCCGGGCAGGCCGGGATTGTAAGTCCACGCGTCGGCGGAGTGGGCGAGGGCTTTCCGTTCGCGGACATTTTGGAAGAGCCGCGAGCTGCGACCGTTGCCGAGCAGCGTGGCGAGCACGTCGAGCGCCGGAATGTCCGCGTGCCGCACGTCGGGGATGTGCCAGGAGAAATGGAAGTGGCCGAGTTCGATGGGCGCTTCCTCGACAACCTCGCGCGCGGCGGCCTGCGAAGGCTCTTCCGGCAAGACCATTGGGGGAATCGCACGGGAAGGAGTCTTCGCCCAGGCTTCCTTGATTTGTGCGAGCACGTCAGCCGCCACGATATCGCCGACCACGAGGAAGAAGACGTTGTTCGGCGCGTAACGCTCGCGGTAGTAGCCCACGATGTCGTCGCGCTTGAGCGTGTCGAAGATATCGCGGTAGCCGATAACCGTGAAGCGATACGGACTGCGTGTGTAAGCCGTCTCGAACAAGCGACGACCCGCACGACGGCCGGGATCATCATGGCCCATGTCCATCTCGCGGCGGATGACCTCAAGCTCCTTCGTCAGCTCGTCCTCGGGCAGCGTCGCGTGCTGCATGATGTCGCTGAGCACGTCCACGGCTATGCGCGCACCGGTGTTCGGCGCGTCAATGTGATACACCGTGCGGTCGAAGCTCGTGTAGGCGTTCATGTAACCGCCGGAGTCCTGCACTTCGCGGTCAATTTGTCCCGGTGGCCGCGTGGCCGTGCCTTTGAAGAGCATATGCTCGAGCACATGGCTCAAGCCCGCGCCGAGCCACTTGCCCTCATGCACGCTGCCCGTCTGCGCCCACGCCTGCGCGGACACGACTGGCGCGGAGCGGTCCTCACGCAAGATGACGGTCAGGCCGTTGTCGAGCGTGGTGACGGTGGTGCCGGGCGGGATGGCGGGCAGCGAGGCGGAGGAACTCGTGGAGCGATGAGATGCGCGGGCAACAGCCATAGTCAGGGGGCGGAACGTAGCGGGTCGAATCGCGCACCGCAACGGGGAGAAATCTGCGACGCTGACGCGAAGTCAGCTCACCGGCTCGGTCTTCGGCTTCGCCTCTGCGGGTTTCGCCTTCGGCAGATATGGCCGACGGAACGCCTCGAAGAAATCATACCCGCCCTTGAAGTCGTCGCGGCTGTCGTTCTCGGTTTTGCCCAGCAGCGAACTTTCCACCATGTTGAAGACGATCTCGCCGAAGTCCTCGCCACGGCGCACGCCCCATTCCTCCAGCACCATCAGCGTGAGCGGGCCGAACTGCTCCAGCGCATGGGCGCGGATGCCTTCGAGAAGTTGCTGGCCGCTCACATGCGCGGGCTTGTCCTTGGCGGCCTTGCCACCAGCCTTGGCAAATTTCTTCTGGGCCACGTCCAGCGCCTCGCGGACGAAGTAGTAGGCTTCGCGCGGGTAGCGGGTGTCCTTGGCGACGATGGTTTCGAGGACTTGTTCGACGTCAATTGACTTTTGCATGGTTACTTTGCGACCGCTGGCGGATTGGACCTCGGGACGGCGGTGGACGTTCGATACGTCTTCACGGCCAAGCCGAGCAGCACGAGGACGAGCAGCGTGAACAACACCGTCTGCTCCTGCCGCGTGAGCCATTTCATGGAAGGAAACCTAGTGGGGCGCAGGTCTGGCGACAATGCGGAGTTATCCACCGACGGCCTGCTTTCGGTTGAACGCCACCGCATCCTCATACCGCACGCCGCTGCCGCCGAAGATGTCCAGTGCCGAGCCGATGGTCAGGTGCACGCGGCCGCCGCCCGCCCACGTGACCTCCTCCAAGTCCGCCAGCGACCGCGCGCCGCCCGCGTAAGTCACTGCGATGGGGGACCAGCGCGCGAGCTTCTGCACCAGCGCCAAATCCACGCCCTGGCACAGTCCTTCCACATCCACAGCGTGAACCAGAAACTCCGCGCAATGCGCCGCGAGCCTGGTCAGCGCGTCTTCGCTCACCTTGAACTCGGTGAACTTCTGCCAGCGGTCCGTCACCACCCAATACTCGCCGTCGCGCTGGCGGCAGCTCAGATCGAGCACGAGCCGCTCCTTGCCAATCGCCTTCACGAGCGCGCGCGCACGGTCGAAGTCGAGCTGCCCGTCGCGGAAGACCCACGACGTGACGATGACGTGCGACGCGCCGGCGTCGAGCCAGCCGCGCGCGTTGTCGAGGTTCACGCCGCCGCCGAGCTGCAGTCCGCCGGGAAATGCTGCGAGCGCCTCTCTCGCGGCGGTTTCGTTGCCGGAGCCGAGTTGGATGACGTGTCCGCCGGTGAGTGCGTCACGCTGGTAGAGTTCCGCGAACCACGACGCGGGCCGTTCGCTGACGAAGTTCGTGCGCAGGCCGGCCCCGCTGTCTTGCAGCGAGCCGCCGACGATTTGCTTCACCTTGCCTTCGTGCAGGTCTATGCAGGGACGGAACACACGCGGAGCTTAAAACTCCCGGCTCCCAACTCCCAACTCCAAACTTCCCGGCTCACGGCACCAGCCACAGGCCGCTCCACGCCACGGCGGTCCAGTTGAAGACCGCGCGCACGTGGCCTTCGTCGCCGAGTTGCAGGAACTCGATCTGATCCACGGTCGAGACGAGCACGGCGAAGTTTTCATGGCCGATTTCCAACTGTTTCTTCGTCGCCGTGGGCAGCTTCAAGGCCGGATCAATCGCATCGCCGGGCGCGTGGATGTCCGAGCCGGGCGGCAAGTTCGCGCAATAATTTCGCCGGCTCGCGAGCGGCAACGTCTGCCAGTGCTCGGCGGCGATGCGGTCGCCCTGATGCACCATCGTGTGCGCGCTGATGCGGAGCTGCACGCGGCGCGCGGGATCGTAGAACAGCCAGTGCGCCTGCTCGCAGAGCTTGAGCTGGTGGACCTTCTGCGCGCGCGCGTCCGAGTAGGCGATGAGCTGGCGCCTGGCTCCGTCCGCGCGCCGCAGCACGACGATGCGCAGCGAGCACTCGAAAAGATTCGTGGTGCCGAAGACAGGCGTGCGAAAGGGATTGGCTTCGTCCGTGGCGGCGCGTTCCAAGTCGCGCCAGAGCTGCGCGGGCAGGGTTTCCAAATCAGCGGAGGTGAGGCTCATGGCGAGTCAAAGATCGGGAAGGGTGACGCTTCGCGCGTGGAAAACTCTTGAGCGAAGAATGCGCCTTACTTCGGCAGCCACTTCTCCCAGTTCTTCGCGAAGGCATCCACGTTCGCCTTCGTCACGGGCACGAGCGGGCTGATGACGTGGACAGCGGCCGGGTTTTTCTTGAAATGGATTTTGTCCAGCAGCAGTGCGACGGACTGCCAGCCCCACTCATAGACCTGCTGCGCGAGAAGTATCTGCACGTGGCCGCTGCGGAGGTATTGCAGCATCGGCGGGAGCGCGTCCACGGAGACGGCCTTAATGGTGCCGGGCGGCCACTTGAGCGCGTTGTCGGTGAAGAGCGGCCAGCCGCCGATCATCGCCCAGCCGGTGATGTCCGGGTTCGCCTGCATGACCTGCTCGACCTTCGCGGCGGCGTCCTGCGGCGTCTCCTTGTGGTAGTAGGTGTCCTTGATGGTGATGCTGGGGAAAGCCTTCGCGCCGTTGCGGACGCCCTGCGCGCGCTTCTGGAGGTTCGGCGCGTTCTGGTTGCCGGCGAGGATGGCCACAACGCCCTTGCCGCCCATCGCCTTGCCCAGCTCGGCCATGACCTGCTCGCCGCACTTCACGTCGTCCACGCCAAAAGTCGCGAAGCGCTTCGAGCGCGGCGCGTCGGAGTCGAAGGTCATCACCGGCACACCGCCGTCCACGGCCTTGTTGATGGCGTCGGTGAGTTTGTTGGCGTCCGAGCAACTCACAGAGATGCCGTGCGCGCCGTTGAGCACGAGCTGCTCGATGTTCTCGGCCTGACGTTGCGCGTCCTCCTCGTTCGGCGTGCGCCAGTCTATTTTGATGCTCACGCCGTGCTTCACGCCCAGCTCCTTCGCCGCGTCCATCGCGCCGACGCGCGCGGCCTGGAAGACGGGATTGCCCTGCGACTTGGCGACGAGGCCGAACGTGTAGGATTTCTTCGCCTGCGCGAGCGCGGGCGAGGCGATGGCGGCGGACGTGGTGGCGAGGAGGAATTGGCGGCGGTTCATGGCGCGGAGCGTAGCAAACGACTGGATGGCGAACAAGGCCCACCAGAATAGTTCAGGCTTCATTCTCCAAGTCTGCTCCCGCATTCTCCGCCCGTGACCGCCGATCAAGCCGCCGCCCTCCTCGACGCCTTTCGCGCCGGACGCGCCACGCGCGACGACGTGCTCCGCGCCTTCCAGGCCGCGCCCTTCGCGGACCTCGGCTTCGCGCAGGTGGACACGCACCGCGCGCTGCGCAAGGGTTTTCCCGAAGTCATCTTCGGTTCGGGCAAGACACCAGCGCAGGTCGCTGCCATCGCCGCCAAGCTCGTCGAGCGCGAGCAAAACGTCCTTGTCACGCGGCTCACGGCGGAACACGCACGACTGCTCAAACGCAAATTCAAGCACGCTGTCTGGCACGAGACCGCGCGTGCCGTGACTATTGAGAAGAAATCTTTGACCAAGCGTCCCGGTTTCATCGCCGTGCTCTGCGCCGGCACCAGCGACATTCCCGTCGCCGAGGAAGCCGCCGTCACCGCCGAGGTGATGGGCAACCGCGTCGAGCGCATCGCCGACGTGGGCGTGGCGGGCTTGCACCGGCTGCTCGCGAAACTCGAAATTCTTCAACGCGCGAACGTGCTCGTGGTCTGCGCCGGGATGGAAGGCGCGCTGCCCAGCGTGGTCGCGGGCCTCGTCTCGAAGCCCGTCATCGCCGTGCCCACGAGCATCGGCTACGGCGCGGCCTTCGGCGGCGTGGCGGCGCTGCTGGGGATGCTCACGAGCTGCGGCAGCGGCGTGACGGTCGTGAACATTGACAACGGCTTCGGCGCCGGCTACGCCGCCAGCCAGATCAACGCGTTGGCTGGGACGGCTGCAAAGTAGTCGCATCGGAGCGAACGGTGAATTCACCCTCCCTCGCCGCGTCTTTTCTTCCGCATGTTCACACGGCAGTTCATCTGCGCGCTTGCGTTCGCGCTGGCCGCTTCGCCCGCGCTTCACGGCACGGAAGTGGACAAGTCCGCCGCCGCCGCGATGACCATCCTCCGCGCGCAATGCTTCAACTGCCACAACGACACGAAGGTCAAGGGCGGCCTCGACCTGACCAGCCGTGAGGCCGCGCTCAAGGGCGGCGATTCCGGCGTCGCCATCAAGCTGGGCAGGGGTGCGGACAGCATGCTCATCAAGGTGCTCGCACCCGGCGGCGACCCGCATATGCCGCCGAAGAAACAGTTGCCCGCGAACACCATCACCACACTGCGCGCGTGGGTGGACGCCGGCGCGCATTGGGACGCGGGCGTGCTCAAGCTGCTCACGCGCGAGACGAAGTCCGACGAACTCAAGTCGCTCCCTGCCAGCTACACGCCCGTGCTCGCCGTCGCGCTCGCGCCGGACGGTTTGCGCCTCGCCAGCGCGCGCGGCAATCAGTTGCTCATCCACACGCTCGGGGCCACGAACCGCACGCTCACCGCCACGCTCGCCGGCGCGCGTGACGCCATCCAGTCCATCGCCTGGAGCGCGGACGGACGCTGGCTGGCGGCAGGCGAGTTCCGGCGCGTGCTGCTTTTCGATGCGAAGACACTGCAGCCATTCGGCACGTTGGACAAACCGCTTGCAGGCCGTGCCACCGCCGTAGCTTTCACGCCGGACGGCGGCACGCTCGCGGTTGCGGACAGCCCGGGCGGCGCACCGGGGCAAGTTCACTTGTGGAAGATGGGCGACGAAAAACCCTTCGCCTCGTGGACGGCGCACAACGACAGCATTCTCGATTTGAAAATCAGCGCGAACGGCAAGCTCCTTGCCACTGGCAGCGCGGACAAGCTCGCGCGCGTCTGGGATCTCGCGACGCAAAAGGAAGTTGCCAAGCTCGAAGGCCACACGAGCTACGTGCAGGCGGTCGCGTTCGGCAAGAACGACGCCGAGCTGGCCACCGGCGGCGCGGACAAGGACATCAAGCTCTGGGACATCGCCAGCGCGGGCCGCGTCGGGTCGTTTTCCAATCGTGGCGCGGCCATCACCGCGTTGCACTGGACGCCCGAGGGCAAGACGCTTGTCGCCGTGACCGAGGACGGTGGCGCGACGCGCTTCTCGGATTTCAAGCCGCACTCCGGGGCCGAGCAGTCCTCGGCGGGCGAGGAGCGCAAGCTCGGCAGCGTGAGCGACGTGCTCTACGCCGTGACCGCCACGACGGACGCGAAGACCGTCTTCGCCGGCTGCCATGACGGCAGCGTGTATGTGTGGGAAGCTGGCAAGTCGCCGGCCAAGCTGGAGGCGAAATGATTTCTGGCCACCGATGAAACACAGATTGAACACAGATCAGAAACGCGACGGAGGGAAACTCCATCTGTGTTTCATCTGTGTTTCATCCGCGGCTAAAGTTTTTTCCGCTCTCGCGCTGGCGCTGCTTGCGGCCTGCGCGCAGCCGCAGAAGCCGGCTTCGACTTCCGCACCGACCAGCCCGCGTGGCGTCACGGCGCTGTCGGTGTTTTCGGTGGAGTTGCCTTTGCTCGCCGGCTCCGCGCCGCACCGCGTCGTCGTCACGGCGACAGACAAGGATGGTTTCGAGCTGCCCGCGCCGGCGAAATTTTCCACGGACAATCCCGCCGTGGCCACCGTGAGCACGGACGGCAGGGTGCGTCCACTCGCCGCCGGCTCCGCGACCGTTACCGCGAAGTTCAGTGGCAAGTCCGCGAGCGTGAAGGTCACGGTGCTGCCCAACGCCCGTGCCGGCGATTTGCAATCGCCGTCGGTGGCTTCCAGCACTGCGGTGGCAACCAACGGCCCGGAGCGGCGACTGCAAGTCGCCGGCACGGCTGCGCCGCAACTCAGCTTCGTCAACGACGTGCTGCCCATCCTCAGCAAGGCCGGCTGCAACACGGGCAGTTGCCACGCGAAGGCCGAGGGACAAAATGGTTTCAAGCTCACCATCTTCGCCTACGACCCGCGCGCGGATTACCTCAGCATCATCAAGGGCGCGCGCGGCCGCCGCGTGTTCCCGGCGTTTCCCGAGGAGAGTTTGCTCCTCAAGAAGTCCACGCTCACCGTGCCACATGACGGCGGGCTGCGCATCGAGCGCGACTCGGAGGAGTTCCGCACGCTGGCGAGTTGGATCGCGCAAGGCATGCCCTTCGCGCGCACGAACGAGCCTGCGCTCACTGGCATCGAAGTGTTCCCGAAGGAGCG
Organism: uncultured Klebsiella sp.; assembly: GCA_964478755.1. GTDB lineage: Bacteria > Verrucomicrobiota > Verrucomicrobiia > Limisphaerales > SXTU01 > SXTU01. The sequence continues at coordinate 47,461 of CAYZJP010000020.1, read as the reverse complement.
CCGCTACCGTCGCGAGGCGCGGCAACCGCTGCTCATCCAGGCGCGTTACTCGGACGGCGCGGTGCGCGACGTGACCGAGCTGGCGGAATATCTCTCGAACGAAAAGTCGCTTGCGACCGTGGACGACACGGGCGTGGTGAGCGTGGGCAAGTTCAGCGGCGAAGGCGCCATCGTCGCGCGCTTCCTCGGCCGCGTGGCCGTGAGCACCGTGATGGTGCCGAGCGACCGCGTGTTGCCGGAGTCGGCTTACGCGACACTGCCGGTGCGCAACGACATTGACCGGCTCGTTCACGCGCGGTTGCAAAAGCTCGGTTTCCTGCCGTCGGGCGATTGCACGGACGCGGAGTTTCTCCGGCGCGCGGCGCTCGACACGACGGGCACGCTGCCGACGGCGGAGGAGGCGCTCGCGTTTCTTGAGGACAAGTCGCTGGACAAGCGCGCGAAGCTTGTGGACCGCCTGCTCGAACAGCCCGCGTGGGCCGACCTCTGGGCCGTGAAGTGGGGCGACCTCGTGCGCGGCAACCCGTCGCGCGTCGGTGTGAAGCCGGTCTTTCTCATGGATGAGTGGCTGCGTGATTCGTTCCGGCAGAACAAGCCTTACGACCAGTTCGTGCGCGAGCTGCTCACCGCGCAGGGCAGCACGCACAAGACCGGCCCGCCCGCGCTGTTCCGCGACAAGCGCACGCCCGAGGACGCGAGCGGCTTCGTGAGCCAGGTCTTCCTCGGCGTGCGGCTCGAATGCGCGAAGTGCCATCACCATCCGAGCGAGAAGTGGGACCAGAAAGATTACTACCAGTTCGCGGCGTTCTTCAGCGGCACGCGGCGCAAGGGCCAGGGCATCTCCGCGCCCATCAGCGGCGAGCCGGAATACATCTGGGCCACATCGAGCGTAGCCATGAAGCATCCGGTCACGGGTGAGGACTTGAAGCCGCGCGCGCCCGACGGCCCCGAGGCGGTCATTGCGACCGACCGTGACCCGCGCGCGGTGCTCGTGGACTGGATGGTGCAGCCGGAGAACCCGCTGTTTGCGCGCGCGGCGGTGAACCGCGTTTGGAACGCGTTCTTCGGTCGCGGCATCGTGGACCCGGTGGACGACTTCCGCGCGTCGAACCCGCCGACGAACGAGCCGCTGCTCGACTGGCTCGCGAAGGATTTCGTCGCGCACAAGTTCGACCTCAAGCACCTGATGCGGACGATTCTGAACTCGGCGACTTACCAGCAAAGCTCGGCGGCGAACGAGACCAACGCGGGCGACACGAAGAATTTTTCGCGCAGCTATCGTCGCCGCCTGCCCGCGGAAGTCCTGCTCGACGCCGTGAACCAGGCCGCCGGCACGCGCGACAGCTTCACCGGCCTGCCCGAAGGCTCGCGCGCCTTGCAGACGTGGAACCACAAGCTCGACAGCGAGTTCATGGATGCGTTTGGCCGGCCAAATTCCAGCGCCGAGTGCCCGTGCGAGCGCGACGCGAAGCCCAGCATGGTGCAGGCGCTGCACATGATGAACTCGACAAAGCTCAACACAAAGGTCACGTCGAGCGAGGGCCGCGCGCGCCTGCTCGCCGCCGGCAAACTGACCGAGGAGCAGATCGTGGCCGACCTTTACCTCGCTGCGCTCAACCGCAAGCCGACCGATGAGGAAAAATCCATCGCCCTGAAAGCCTTCACCGCAAAGGACGCCACGCGCCAGTCCGCGACGGAAGACATCCTCTGGGCGCTGCTGAACTCGGCGGAGTTCGTGTTCAACCACTGAAGCGCATCCGCAAGCGGAGGCTACTGCTTCGCCTTCACGCCCAGCGCGATGGAGCCGTCCAGTTCACGCGGTGGGAAGGGCATGGCGGAGAAAATCTTGCGCAGTGCCGGCGTCGTGCGCGTGACGGACTGGATCTCGCGATCACCAATCTTCGCGCGGCCAACGACGCGGAACTGCGTGAGTGAGCCGGGGGCGGCGCTTTCCGGCAAAATCACCTTCAGCGTGCCGCTGACGGCGTTTTCCTTGATGATTTCGTCAGCGAGCGTTGCGCCGTTCAACCCGACGACGGAGAGGGTCACGACACCGGTGAAGTCACGGCGCGTAACATTCACTTTCACAATGAAGCTGCCGCCGGGCGTGGCCTCAACTTTCTCCACATCAGTGTCGAGAGTGAAGCCGGGCGCGAGCAGCGCGGCCTCGATGCGGTAGGCGTGCTGCGGACCGCCGCGCCGGATGAGTTCGTCCACGACGAGGAAGTAAGTCCCGTCGGCGGGAATCGTGTTTGTCACCGCGCCCTCGTTCGCGTCGTTCACCGACGAGCTGGCGATGGCGGTGCCCTTTGCGTCGCGGAGCTGCAGCATCACCTCGCTCGCGGACGCGATGCCCCGTGTCTGCGCGGTGAAGAGGACGCGCTCGCCTTTCTTCGCGTCAAACTTCCAGAAGTCGCGGTCCTTCGGTTTGAGGAAACGCCCGTTCAGCCCGGCAGGCAGCGTGAATGACGTGGCGGTGTCAGCGGTATCATTCGGCTCCGTTTCCGCGAACTCGGTGGTGTCGGTCACCACGGCGGAGACGAAGGCGGAGGATTTGCCGCCCGGAAACTTCGTGGACAGCGAGACGTGCAATGCGTCCGCTGGCGCGGTGAAAGTCACGGGCTTGAGTTTGTCCACCTGTGGGCCGACGAACTCGAACGTGCCCTTCGTGCCCGACTTCACGGCGGCGGGAAACGGCAGATTCGCCAGCGGAAAATCACCGACGCGCAGGCGGAAGCGGTAGTCACTGCCGCCGCCATAGTTAATGTCACGAACTTCGATGAGGAAGTCGCCGCCCGCTGCGAAGACGTGCGCGACGCGGCAATCGCCGCCGAGGCCGGACTCGTCATCGCAGAACGCCAGCTCACGGCCCCGGAGGTCGAGCAGGCGCAGCACGGGATCGAGCTTCGAGTTGAGCCGCTGTGCGACGACCTCGATGGCGATGCGGTCGCCCTTCTTTGCCGTGACACGGTAGAACTTGAAGCCGAGCGCCACCGCCGCACCATCCACCGCGACGGGCCAGGCGAGGTGCTGGGCGTTGGTGGCGCTCGTGTTCGTGCCGACATCGGCAACGCTGGTCAGATCATCCACCATCAGCAGCACTGGACTGGAGACGCCGTTCGCGGACACGACGCGCGCGGCGTGGATGCCGACGGGCGCATCAGCGGGCACGGAAACTTGGAGCTTCGCCGAGCTGGAGTTCGTGGCGTTGGCGGAAAGAACTTTCGCGCCGAAACCCGTCCAGAGATTCGTCGCGCCAACGAGATTCGCGCCGTGAACAGTGAGTTCCAGCGTCTTGCCGGGCGCGAGCGCCCCTGGAGAAGTGTGCGTCAGGCTGGGGCTTTGAGCGAAGAGTGTGCCGGTCAATGCGACCACGACCGCGGGAAAAAGGCTGGCTCTGCGCACGCAGAGATTGGGCGGGGATTGGCAGGTTTCCCGCAAGTCGAAATCCGGAAACCTCACGCGATGATGTCCGTGATGGGCTGGCCGTTGGCGATGGCGAGCGGGCGGCCGTCCACGGCGGCGACTTCCGTGTGCGGGTCAATGCCCAGCAGGTGGTAGATCGTCGCGGCGAGGTCGTCAGGGCGGACGGGCTTCTCGGCGGGATACATCGCGTGCTTGTCGGACGCGCCGTGGACGTAGCCGCCTTTCACGCCGCCGCCCGCGAGGAGCGCGGTGTAGCAGTCGGGCCAGTGATCGCGGCTGGCGCTCTTGTTGATGGTGGGCGTGCGGCCGAACTCGCCCATCCAGACGAGGAGCGTCGTGTCGAGCAGGCCGCGTTCGTCCAGTTCGGTGATGAGCGTCGAGAGCGTCGAGTCGGTGTGTGGCAGGTGATATTTCTCTATGATGGGAAACATCTTCGTGCCGTTGTTGCCGTGCGTGTCCCAGCCGCCGTTGGTCGTGCTCTGGCCACCGATGCTCGGCGCGAAATAGACCGTGGTGAACTTCACGCCTGCCTCGACGAGCCGGCGCGCGAGCAGGCAGCTCTGGCCGTAGGTGTTGCGACCGTAGCGGTCACGCACGGCGGCGGGCTCCTGCGAGAGGTCGAACGCTTTCCGCAGCTTCGGCGAGTTCAGCATTGCCAGCGCGCGGAGGTAATACTCGTCCATGCCGCGCGCGGTCGCCGAGTAGTCGAGCAGGCGCGACTGCGCGTCAATGCGCTGCTGGATTTCGCGGCGACGCTGGAGGCGTTCGTAACTGAGGCCGGCCGGCAACGTGAGTTCCGGCAGCGCGAAGTCAGGCTTGCTTGGATCTTGCCCAATGAAGAGCGGGTCGTGCAGGCGGCCGAGGAAGCTCGCGGCTTGTCCCGGCGTGCGCACGCCGTCGGCGATGACGTGCGGAAACGAGACGAAGGTCGGCAGGTCACGCGGGCCAGGCGCGAGCCGGTCCACGACCGAGCCGTAGGCGGGAAACGTCTCCGGCGAATCACGCAGCGTGATGTCGTCCACGGGTGGTTCGTGGCCGCTGATGGCGTAGTAGGACGCGGAGTTGTGGTTGTGCATCCGGTGGTGCATCGAGCGGACAAGCGTGACCTTGTCCATCACCTTCGCCATGCGCGGCAGGTGCTCGGAGATTTGGATGCCGTCGGCCTTCGTGGAAACCGGCCTGTGCGGGCCGCGAATGCCCTCGGGCGCGTCAGGCTTCATGTCCCACATGTCAATGTGCGTGGCCCCGCCGAACTGGAACATGAAGATGACCGACTTGGCGCGGGCAGGCGGAGCCTTCTTCTGGAGCGACTCAGCCCGCAACAAACCTGGCAGCGTGAAGCCGAGCACACCCAGACCGCCGACCTTCAGCGCGTGGCGTCGCGAGAAGGCGCTGGCACTGAAGCCCGGACAATGAAACGGCATGGTCATGGTCACTCTGACGAAAACTCCGGCCCGCGAATCACGCGAATTATGCCGGCGTCGTTCAAGTGAAGAACACTTTCTCTGCTGTCCGCCGCAGCATCCACTCGCGGTCGGTCGCCGAGAGGTAGTCGAGCCGGTCGCGGATGAGCGCGATCGAATTGGTGTAGGTGTGGCCGTTTTGGACTTGATAGGGACAATCGCTGGCCCACATGAGGCGTTGCGGACCGAAGGTGTCGCGCAGTCGGCGAATCATCGGGCCGAAGTCGAGGTAAGGGGCGCGCTTCAGACCGAACGCGTAGAAGGCCGACGCTTTCACATGGACGTGCTGGAACTTCGCCAGCGCGCAGAGGGCGGCGATGTCGGCCTCGAGGAATTCACCGCTCACGCCGATTCGCGCGAAGTGGTCAATCACCACGCGGGTCTTCGGGAAGCGCGCGCACATCGCCGCGAGGCCGGGCAGCGCGTTGGGGCCGATGAGCGGGCAGAGGGCGAGACCGTCGTCCGCTGCGCACTTCCACATTTCCGTCATGCCAGGCGAGCCGAGCCAGGCGTCCACGGTTTGCGAGCCGGGGTTGATGCGGAAGCCGCGCATGTGCTGCTTCGCAAGTTCGCGCATCGCGTCCTGCGGTCGCGCGGCGGAGTCGTCCACGATGCCCACGCCCGCGAAGACGCCGGGGAAGCGGCGCATGGCGTCGAGCATGTAGCGGTTGTCGAAGCGGTAGAAACTCATCTGGATGAGCACGACGCGCGAGACGCCGTTGGGCCGGGCCAGCGCGAGCAGTTCCTCCGGCGTGAAACTCGGCGGCTGCATCGCGGCCTTGGTGAAGCTCGCATCGATCGGGAAGCCGACAGTGTCCGGTGTCCAGACGTGAACGTGGGCGTCAATGAATCCGCTCTTCAGAGAAGAGCCGGTAGTCGCGCAGCCTGTGAGCGCACCGGCGGCGAGAGTGGTTGATGCGTGAAGAAAATTCCGGCGTGACTGGTTCGGTTCTTTCATGGCGAGTGCGTCAGGCTAGGAGCGTGGCCCCGACAGTGTCAACGCGCGGTTCGCAGACGTGAGTTTTTAAGGAAAACCGGGCGGAAGCTAGCCGGTTCGTGCCCCCTGTGGTCGGGCGGAGGCTTGTGGACGACACGACGTTGGGCAAGGCTGAGAGGCAGATCGGCCCGGGTGGGCTTGGGCGTCCTGCCCTCGAGGAACGCGCGGTCGTGGTCGGTCGGGTCGGGGCTGCCGTGGCTATCGATTTGGCGTGGCGGGAGCCCGGCAGGGCGAACTCGCGCGCCGAAGGCGGTTGGCCCGCGAGCGCCGCTGCGTCAACCTCTCCGGGCGGCGGCGTTCCTCGTGACGGCCGGTTTTGACGGTTGACGGGAGGCGGCTGGCAACTAGACTGCCGCTCCCTGACCCGGACAGGACTGGCGGTTCGCCAGCCAAACCCCGGGCAGCAGACTGGGAAGGAAGTGAAACAGTTTTGACGGAAATTAAGCTCAAAAAAGGCGAGCCGGTGGAAAAGGCGCTGCGACGGTTGAAAAAGAAAATCGACCGCGAAGGCACCCTGAAAGAAGTCCGCAACCATCGCCGCTTCGAAAAGCCGAGCGAGAAGAAGCGCCGCAAGCTCAAGGTGGCGAAGTTCACCGCCATGCTCCGCGCGCGTTACGCCGATATGTGACGTTCCGCCCTTCCCTCACCGCCGGATGCCGCTCCAAGCGGCATCCGGCTTTTTGTTGCCCGCACACATAACGCTCGCGACCTTCCGCTTGCTCCGTCCGCCGCGCCCGGCTATCCCTCTGCCCCATGACCATCGGCGTGCCCAAGGAAATCAAGGCCCAGGAAAACCGCGTCGCCCTGCTGCCTTCCGCTGCTTACCAGCTCATCAAGCGCGGCCATCAGGTCCTCGTTGAGCGCGGCGCGGGCGCTGGCTCCGGCTATCCTGACAGCGATTACGAGCGGGCGGGTGCAACGCTCATTGCCGAGCACGCCGAAGTGTTCGCGCGCGCGGACTTGATCGTGAAGGTCAAGGAGCCGCTGTCCGCCGAGTATCCGCTGCTGCGCCCCGGCCAGTTGCTTTTCACCTACCTCCACCTCGCCGCGAACCGCGAGCTGACCGACGCCTTGCTCAAGTCCGGCGCGACGTGCGTCGCCTACGAGACCATCGAGGTCAATCGCCGCCTGCCCCTTCTCGAACCCATGAGCGAAATCGCCGGCCGCATGAGCGTGCTCGTGGGCGGCTACTTCCTCGCGAAGCACTGCGGCGGCAATGGCGTGCTGCTTGGCGGCGTGCCGGGCGTGCTGCCGGGCAAGGTCGTCGTGCTCGGCGGCGGCGCGGCGGGCGTCAACGCCGCGCGCATGGCCCAAGGTCTCGGCGCCGACGTGACCATCCTCGAAGTGGACTTGGAACGCATGCGCTTCCTCGACATCACGCTGCACACCGCGCACACACTCTACTCAAACGAGGCGCACTTGATGGAGCTGCTCCCAGGCGTGGACCTGCTCATCGGCGCGGTGCTTGTGCCCGGCGCGAAAGCTCCGAAGCTCATCCACCGCGAGATGCTCCGCCAGATGCGTCCCGGCAGCGTGCTCGTGGACATCGCGATTGACCAGGGCGGCTGCGCCGAAACTTCCCGGCCCACCACGCATCACGATCCCGTTTTCACCGAGGAAGGCGTGCTCCACTACTGCGTCGCGAACATGCCCGCCGCCTACGCCCGCACCGCCACGCAAGCGCTCACGAACGTCACGTATCGTTACATCGAACAACTCGCCGATCTCGGCCTCGCGGACGCCTGCGAACGCCAGCCCGCGCTCCTCGGCGGAATCAATGTGCAAGCAGGGAAAGTCACTTGTCGCGCCGTCGCCGACGCGCACGGGCTGCCGTGGCAGGCGGCAAAGGTTTCAGATTGAAGGTTTCAGGCAGGGTTCTCCGCCGCCGTTCTGAAACCTGAACCCTTCAACCTGAAACGGGCGCATCTTGACACTGCCCCCGGAGCGCCGGTCTCCGAACCGGCAGGTGTTGAATGCCACGCAGAAACGCGCCGATTCAGAGATCGGCGCTCCGCAATGCCAGCGGGGTCGGGGGCAGTGTCAAGCTGCGCCCCCTGAAACCTTCTTCCAACTTGAAACTTCCCTCCCGCCCCCCGTGTCCTATGTTCAGTAGCGCAGCCCAAGCTCACCTGTAACGACCGGCTGCTGCAAGCGTCACACTCAGCACATCAGGCTTATGATAATCGCAGACGTTCTCAAATACTTTCTCTCCATCCTCGGCGGCTTGCTCATCTACCTCGCGTTCTGGCTCGCGGCGGAGGCGCTCTTCCCCGCGCTGGTCGAAGGTGCGCGCAAGCAATACCAGCGGCCCGTGAAGCTCACTTTCGCCGGCCTCGCGATGGTTGCGCCACTCCTCGGCGTCGCATTTGCGCTCACCAAGATCGCCAACAACCCGCTGCTGAACATCGCCGCGTTCACCGTGCTCGGCTTGGTGCTCTTCGCCGCCTTCGCTGGTTCCGCCGGCCTTGCCAAACGCATCGGCGCGGGCCTGCCCTCGCCCGCCGACGAGACCCAGCCGTGGCGGCGCGTCCTGCGCGGCGGCATTGTGCTCGTGCTCACGTTTCTGTTGCCCTTCATCGGCTGGATTGGGCTGACCATCTGGACGCTGGTCACGGGCTTTGCCGCGCTGGTGTTCGCCGCACGCGAGGCGAAGGCGGCAAGTCCCGCTGCGCCCGCGTCGCCGAAGCCGGAGCCACCCGTCGTCCCCGCTGCCGCATGAACTTCACCCGCCGTCATTTCATTCAGGCTGGCAGCACGGCGTCGCTCGTGGCCGTCGCCACCGGCTGCAACAAACTAGAAGTCCCCGAGGCGCTGCTGCCCGGCCGCCGCGCCGCTGCGCCGCCGGACGGCCCCTACACCACGCCCGCCGGCAAGGACATTGACCTCGTCTCGCACGCGTTGAACCGCCTTACCTTCGGCGCGCGACCGTGGGACTACCAGCGTGTGCGCCAGCTCGGCGCGACGGAGGAAGCCGCCTTCGCCGCGTTCCTCGATCAACAACTCGCGCCGGAGAAAATCGATGACCCGAATGGCGAGAACGCGATCCGACGTTTCGAGGTGCTCAACGAGCCGCTCGGCGAACTCTTCGAGTATCAGGAGAAGCATCTGCTCGACGCGCTGGTGCGCGCGACCGTGCTGCGCGCGGTCTTCAGCGAGCGACAGCTTTACGAGGTGATGGTCAATTTCTGGAGCGACCACTTCAACATCGACCCTTCGAAGGGTGACGCCAAGTGGCTCAAGGTCGCCGACGACCGCGATGTCATCCGCGCCCACGCGCTCGGCAAATTCCCCGCCATGCTCCGCGCCTCCGCGCTCAGCCCCGCGATGCTCTGGTATCTCGACGGCCGCGTGAACAAGAAGGCGAACGACGCCGACAAGCCGAACGAAAACTACGCCCGCGAGCTGATGGAGCTGCACACGCTGGGCGTCCACGGCGGCTACACGCAGAAGGACGTGATGGAAGTCGCGCGCTGCCTCACCGGCTGGACCGTGCAGGAGACGCACCGCAGCAAACTCAATCTCGGCAGCGTGGAGTTCAAACCCTTCCAGCACGACCGTGGTGAGAAAGTCGTCCTCGGCACCGTCATCCCGGCGATTCCGAAGAAGGCCAACGCAGCGGAAATCGAACGCCTCGGCCGCGCCGAGCTGGACACCGTGCTCGGCATCATCGGGCGGCACCCGGCCACCGCGAAGTTCATCGCCACCAAGCTCTGCCAGCACTTCATCGCGGACGAACCGCCCGCCACCGCCGTGAGCACGGTCGCGGAGAAGTTCATCGCATCCGGCGGCGACATCCCGGCCACGCTGCGCGCGCTTTTCGCCACCGACGCCTTCCTCACCACGCGCGGCAACAAGCTCAAGCGCCCGTTCCAATACATCGTCTCCACGCTGCGCGCCACGCACGCCACCACCGACGCCGGCCGCGCGATTCAGGACTACCTGCTCCGCATGGGCCACGCGCCCTTCCACTACCCGACGCCCGACGGCTATCCCGAGAAAGCCGCACCGTGGCTCGGCACGCTGCTCTGGCGCTGGAATTTTGCCGTCGCGCTCACGAAGAACCAGCTCGACAACGAAACCAAGCTCGACGTGGACAAGCTGAACGCCAGCTTCAAGACCGAGGAAGGCCTGATGGCTCACCTGCTGGGCCGCGCGCCGACCGACGACGAAGTGGCCGCGAGCAAAGACTCGGGTGCGCCGCTCGCGCTCCTACTGGCGTCACCGAGTTTCCAAAAATGTTAGCTCGCCTCCAGATGCCCGTCGCAATGCCCATGTGGGGGCTAGCCCGCTTCAACATCAAGCGGGAGGAGTTGCGGCATTTGTTGGGCACTCCTCACTTCATTGAGACGGATAGCACCCGCACCTGCGGCGGAGAGGAGGACTCGTGGGCATTCCTGCTGCCATCCGGACAGCGATGCGTGGTGTTGCTTCGGGTGCCCTATGAGCATGCGATAATCTACGCTGACCCAGCCGACCTTGAGCCGGTGCTGTCGTCATTGGGTATTTCGCAGGACGACCAACGTCTGCAACGTCCCCAGAACCAGAGCCCGTGAATTTACCGGGTGAACCTGCCCATAGCTCCCGTCCATGAGCACCCAAACCTCCCTCACCGGCAACGGCGACCAACTCAAAACGCTCGTCGTTGTTTTCCTGCGCGGCGGCGCGGACGGCTTGAACATGGTCGCGCCCACCCACGACGACGGCTATTACCGCGCCCGCCCGCGCATCGCCATCAAGGCCAGCGATGCCACGCGGCTCGACGGTGATTTCGGTTTGAACCCATTGCTCGCGGACCTCGCCACGCCGTATCGCGCCGGCGAGTTGCTCGTCGTCCACGCCGCCGGGTCGGAGGACGCCACGCGCTCGCACTTCGAGGCGCAGGACCTGATGGAGCGCGCGGGCGACGTGGCCGGCGGCTGGCTCGGGCGCTACCTGCGCTTTCGCGGTGCGGAGACCACTGGCGCTCTCTCGGCCATCGCCGTGAGCCGCGCGCTGCCTGAGAGCCTGCGCGGCGCGCCCGCCGCCACGGTGATGCGCTCGCTCGACGATTTCACGCTCGGCAAGGGCGGTGGTCCGTTGCAGGCCAGCCTGAAGAAACTTTACGCATCGCACACGGACGGCCTGGGCATCGCCGCGCGCGACACGCTCGACGCGCTCGACCGCATCAAGCAAGTGCGCGACACGACCTACGTGCCCGCCCACGGCGCGAGCTACGAGCGCGACGACTTCTCACAGGGCATGAAGCAGGTCGCGCGGCTCATCAAGGCGCGCGTCGGCCTCGAAGCCGTGTCGCTCGACATCGGCGGCTGGGATTCGCACCTCACACAGAGCGCCATCATGGACCCGAACATGAGGCGCCTGAACGGTGGCCTGAGCGCGTTTTACCGCGACCTCGGCAAGCTGATGGAGCACGTCACCATCGTGGTGATGACGGAGTTTGGCCGGCGGCTGGCGGAGAACTCCGCCTTCGGCACGGACCACGGGCGCGGCAGCGTGATGTTCGTGATGGGCGGCGGCGTGAAGGGCGGTCGCGTGCTGGCGAAATGGCCCGGTCTCACGAAGGATGTCCTCGAAGGGCCGGGCGATTTGCCCGTGACGGTCAACTACCGCGACATCCTCGCGCCGATCCTGCAACGGCACCACCCGGCGGTGGACTTGGCGAAAGTGTTTCCGGCCTACGAACTGAAGCCGCAGGCGGTTTACGGCTGAACGGAACTGACTCGCCCGCGAACGGCGGTCACAGACCGCCGCCACAGAAACGGAGGAAACTCACGCGAGAATTGCCTTCGGCACCTGGCCGTAAACATCCGTGAGGCGGAAGGGCCGGCCGGCGTATTGGTAGGTCAGCTTCTCGTGATCGAGGCCGAGCAGGTGCAGCACGGTCGCGTGCAAATCGTGGACGTGTGTCTTGTTCTCGACGGCCGCACCGCCATGATCGTCCGTCGCGCCGTGGCTGATGCCGGGCTTCACGCCGCCGCCGGCGAGCCACATGGAGTAGCCCTTCGCGTTGTGGCCGCGGCCGTCGGCGCTGCCGTTGCCCGGCGTGCGCCCGAACTCGCCGCCCCAGATGACGAGCGTGTCCTTGAGCAAATCGCGCTGCTTGAGGTCGGCGAGCAGCGCGGCGATGGGCTGGTCCACGTTCGCACAACTGGAGATGAGCCGGTTCTTCAGGCCGTTGTGATGGTCCCAGCCTTGATGGCAAACCTCGATGAAGCGCACGCCCGCCTCCGCAAACCGCCGCGCCATGAGGCACTGCTTGCCGAAGCTGTCGGCGCTGCCCGAGCCAATGCCGTAGCTCGCGAGCGTGGAGGCGGATTCCTTCTTGAAGTCCATCACCTTGGGGATTTCGGTCTGCATACGGAACGCCAGCTCATACGACTCGATCACGCCCTCGACATCCGGGTTCGCGCCGGAAGCGATCAAATCGCGGTTCATGGATTGCACGAGGTCGAGCTGGTCGCGCTGGGCCTTTGTGGAAAGATGCGTGTTGCGGATGTTGCCGATGCCTTCGCTGTTCGTGGCCATCGCCGCGTTGCCCTTCCTCTTCACGGTGTCGGCAAAGCCGCCCTTCGGCTCCTCCAGCCGCGTGCCCTGGAAGGACGCGGGCAGGAAAGCGCTGCCGTAGTTTTGCGCGCCACCGAGCGCGACCGGCGCGGAGATGGTGATGAAGCCCGGCAGGTTTTGGTTCTCGGTGCCGAGGCCGTAAAGCGCCCACGCACCCATGCTGGGCCGCACGAAGCGCGCGCTGCCGGTGTGGAGCTGCACGAACGCCTGCGGATGGTTCGGAATGTCCGTGTGCATGCCGCGCAGCAGGCACAGCTCGTCCGCGTGCTCGGCCACTTTCGGGAAGGCGTCGGAAATCCACAGGCCGCTCTGGCCGCGCTGCTTGAACTCCGCGACGGGCGCGACGAGCTTGCCCTTGTCGCCGGGCTTGCCCGCGTCGGCGATGAGCCGGGGTTTGTAGTCGAACGTGTCGAGGTGCGACGGCCCGCCCTGCATCGCGAGGAAGATGACACGCTTGGCGCGCGCCGCGAAATGCGGAGCCTTCGGCAGCAGCGGGCTTTGATAGCCGGCGGCAGCCTGCGTGCTGAGGCCGGCGAACGCGAGGTAGCCGAAGCCGGCGGAGACGGACTTCAACATGTCGCGCCGCGAAAGCGCGAGCGGAGTGAGGTTGCGGCAATTGTAGGGGCGTTGTGTGTTCATGGAGTGAAAAGTTTTTCAGCCACAGATGGGACCCAGATAAAACACAGATGCAGAAGACCGAGATTGAATCAGGAAGGCAGGAATGCAGGAAAGGATGGAACCACGGCGCAAATAGTTTCCTGCCTTCCGGCCTTCCTGATAAAAATCTGTGTTCAATCTGAGTTTCATCTGTGGCTAAAGACTATTTCAGATAACGGAACTCGGCGCTGGCCATCAAAGCCTGACAGAACGTCGTCCATGCGGACTCGGGCGTGCAGCCGGGTTCGGTCGAGTGTGTCTGCAAAAAGTTTTCCGCGCGCGCGGCCTCGGCGGCGGTGGGCGTGCGGGACAGCGCTGTGAGGTAGGCCGTTGTGATGCGCTCGCGCGGGTCGGCGCTCGTGCCTTGGAAGCGTTTCGCCATCGCGGCGGAGTTTTCGTAGATGAACTGGCTGTTCAACATGAAGAGCGCCTGGGACGGCACGGTGGTCACGTCGCGGTTCGCCACCACGAGGCTCGGTTCGGCGAAGTCGAAAAGCTCCAGCACCGGCGGCACCATGTCGCGCACGATGGGCAGATAGACGCTGCGCTTCGGCGAGTCCATCTTCACCAGCGCGCCACGGGCGCGGCCGATGTCTATGTCGCCCAGCGCCGTGACGGGTGAGCCGCCGGGGGGCTTGAGATCGAGCTGGCCGCCAACGGCAAGCACGGCGTCGCGGAGCGACTCGGCGTCGAGCCGGCGCTGGTTCGCGCGCCAGAGGAAATTGTTGTCCGGATCGGCGGCGAAGTTTTTCGCGTCCTGTGCGGAACTGAGTTGGTAGGTGCGGCTGAGAACAACTTCGCGGATGAGCTGCTTCACGGACCAGCCGTTCGCGACGAGCTTGCCCGCGAGAAAATCCAGCAGCTCGGGATGCGTCGGGCGCTCGCCGGTCGCGCCGAAGTTGTCGGCGGTCGAGACGATGCCATCGCCGAAAAGATGCTGCCAGACGCGGTTGACAAGGACGCGCGCGGTGAGCGGGTTTTCCACGCTGGTGAGCCAGTTGGCGAGTTCGAGGCGGCCGCTCTGGTTCGCCGGCAGCTTCGGCGAAGGCAGGCCGTGGTTCAGCACCGGGATGAAGCCGCGCGGGACAATGGGGCCTTTCTCCTCCAGCTCGCCGCGCACATAGACCGGGATGGCCGCCGGCTTACCATCGAGCACGCCCATGATGATCCGCTCGGCATCGGGGATACCATCGTCCGGGGCGGCGGGTTGCGCGTAACCCTTGCCCGGCTTCTTTGCGGGCTTGCCCTTGGCCACGGCGACATTGCCGCCCTGCAAACGCTCGATGGCCATCGCCTTCTGCTCCGGCGTCATGGTCTTGAGGCGCTGCGCAAGCTTCGGATTTCGCTCGGCGAACTTCGCGAGGCGTGCCTCGACTTGCTGCGTGGTGAGCTTCGCGTTCGCAGCCGGCGCGTCGGATTCCACCGCCGCCTCCGGGGCGATCTCAGCGGGCTTTGCCTCGACGGGTTTGAACGTGTTTTCCTTCGCCGCCGGCAGGAGCCTGCCCGGCTGGCGGTTCTTGCCATTGTTAGCCTCGCCGCCCGTGCCGTAGAAGATCTCCGTGCTCTTGAAGATGCCGGCCATCGCGTAGTAGTCCTTCTGTGCGATGGGATCGAACTTGTGGTCGTGGCAGCGCGCGCAGCTCACGGTCACGGCCATCACCGCGCGCGTGGTCACGTCAATCTGCTCGTCCACGTTGTCCATGACGAACTGCTCGCGGTTGCGTTCGTTGAAACTCTTCGGGCCCATCGCGAGGAAGCCGGTGGCGATGAGGTGCTCGTTGCGCTCGGCGGCGGTCTTCGCCGGGAGCAAGTCTCCAGCAACCTGCTCGCGGATGAACTGGTCGTAAGGCTTGTCCGCGTTCAGCGACGCGATCACGTAATCGCGATAGCGCCACGCCTGCGTGTAGAGGTAGTTGCGCTCCTTGCCGCTGGACTCCGCGTAACGCGCCACGTCCAGCCAGTGCCGGCCCCAGCGCTCGCCGAACTGCGGCGAGGCAAGCAGCTTGTCCACAAGCTTCGCGATGGCCGACTGACGATTGCCGGCCGCCGACTGGTAATCCTTCACGAACGCCGCGACCTCCTCCGGCGACGGCGGCAGCCCGATGATGTCGAAGTAAAGCCGGCGCACCAGCGTGTGCGCGTCCGCGTCGGCGACAGGCTTGAGCTTGTTCTCCTCCAGCTTCGCGAGCACGAAGCGGTCAATGTCCGACGCGCTCCACTTCGCGTCCTTGGGCTGCGGCACGGCGACCTTCTTGACAGCTTGGAAAGCCCAGAAGTTCTTGCCGGCCTCGGGGTCAGGCTTTGTGGCGATCTTCGCCTTGGTGTCGCGCGGATCGGGCGCGCCCATGCGGATCCACTTCTCGAAATCCGCGATGACCTCCGCCGGGAGCTTCTCCTTCGGCGGCATGAGCGAGTCCTTCTTCTCTCCGCGAATCGCTGTGATGAGCAGGCTGCCCTTGAGGTCGCCCGGCTCGACGGCGTGCCCGGTCGCGCCGCCCATGCGGATGCCCTCGCGCGTGTCGAGCAACAGGCCGCCTTTGACTTTTTCCGACTCGGCGGAATGGCACTTGTAACACTTGGCCACGAGCACCGGGCGAATCTTCTTCTCAAAGAATGCCAGTTGGTCCGGCGAAATCTTCTCCGTGGGCTTCTCAGCGGCTGCGGCGAAGGCCAGCGGCACAGCGGCGAAGACCAAGCCGATGACCGCAGGAACACGGGAGGAAAGCGGCAGGCAGTTTGTCATGGCAGCAGTGTCGAGGCAGACGACAAGAAGGCTGCGGAGGTTTCATCGCAGCCACCTGGTAATTCCTTCTATCCGTCTCGGACCTGGCGTTTGAGCGCTTCCATATC
This sequence comes from uncultured Klebsiella sp., assembly GCA_964478755.1. GTDB lineage: Bacteria > Verrucomicrobiota > Verrucomicrobiia > Limisphaerales > SXTU01 > SXTU01. Next base: position 31,504 of record CAYZJP010000020.1, on the reverse strand, counting down.
TTGCCGCCACTGTTGCTTCGTATGTTTGAACTACATCTCTCCAAGCTTGCCCAGGCCACCCAACGAGCCGGGCTGAATTCGACCCAACTCCCCGCCGTAGCAGCGCAGACTGACGGCGACCTTGATGCGCGATTCGGGCGAAGCCGACGTTTGCCAGGCGACCAGCAGTGGGTTCACCGTGGCAGGTGTCTGCTTAAGCCTGCTTGCTTTTGATTTGTCGTTCGAGCGCTACGGCGGACTCTCCGGGCTGAATGCGCTGCTGGTGGGCCGGCTGGCGCGGCGATGGTTTCGGACCGGCGGACGGCTGGGGGGGTGTGGCTTGGCTCTGTTCGCGACGGCTACGGGAAAATTCTCGCTCGACCTCGCCAGACTGACCGGACCGGTGGTCGAGTTCGATTTCATTGCCGTGGCGCCGAGCTACTTGAGCCATTGGCTCGGATTGTTCTGGGGACTGGTGTTGCCCGTGAGTGCGCTTGCGGAGCGACCCGGTGGAAATGGGCGAAGTTGTTGCGTCGCGGGCGGCGAGTTCGCAAGCTCGCGCAGTCTGCATGAGCGGCTCTGAGTCACTTGAAGTTTTGTCCACGCACACGCCCGCGCTCTTCGCGGCGGCGGTGCGACGCGTGGCGGAGCTGCTGCGTGCCGGCGAGGTGGTCGCGCTGCCGACGGAGACGGTCTATGGGTTGGCAGCCAACGCGCTGGACCCGCGCGCGGTCGCGAAGATTTACGAGCTGAAGGGCCGGCCCGCGCACAATCCGATCATCGTCCACGTGGACGGTCTGGAGATGGCGCGACGCTGCGTGCGCGAGTGGCCGGACGCGGCGCAGCGGCTCGCGGGCGCGTTCTGGCCGGGACCGCTGACGATCGTGCTGCCGCGTGCGGCGGTGATTCCCGACCTGGTCGCGGCTGGTGGCGACACGGTGGGCGTGCGTTGGCCGCAGCATCCGTTCATGCGCGAGGTCATCCGCGCGTGCGGCTTCCCGTTGGCGGCTCCGAGCGCGAATCTTTCCAACCAGCTCTCGCCCACAAACGCGGGACACGTCCGCAAACAGCTCGGTGACCGGCTGCGGCTCATCGTGGACGGCGGGCAGTCGAACGTCGGCATCGAGTCCACCGTGGTGGATCTGACCGCGAGTCCGCCGCGCGTGCTGCGGCCGGGGATGATTCACGCGGAATCGCTGGCGGCGGCGTTGGGGCGGGAGATGGGGAATGGGGAATGGGGAATGGGAAAAGCGGTGCTGCGCAGTCCGGGACAGTTGCCAAAACATTATTCGCCCAAGGCGCGGCTGCTCGTGCTGGCGTGGCGGGACGAGGCGGAGTTGAAGGCACAACTCACCAAACTTGGCGTGACTCCGGAGAGCGCCTCTGTGCTGGCGCACTCGCACATTCCGCTGGGCGGCGGTTTCGGCGCGGTGTCGGTGATCCCACATGATGCGGAGGCTTACGCGCGGGCGCTCTACGCGGAGCTGCACCACTGTGATGAGCGGCGCGCGGCGTGCATCGTGGTGGAGGTGCCGCCGACCACGCCGGAGTGGCGGGGCATCGCGGACCGGCTGCGGCGCGCGGCGGCGTGAGCGGGCGAAACTTTCCATGCGCTGCCGGGTTCGCCGGGGACCGCGATGCTACGAACCTTGTTTGACGAAGCGGGCGCGATTCCGCAATCTCCCCGCCACATGCGAACCCGACTTTTCTCCGGCCTGGCCATGCTTGCGCTCGCAATGTCCGCTGAAGCGCAGACCAACGCGCCCGCGCCGCGCGTCATCGCGCTGGCGGAGTGCGTGGAATTGGCGCTCCAGAAGAACCTCGACATTCAAATCCACCGCCTCCAGCCGAGCATTGACCTTTACAATGTGGACTCCGCGCGCGGCTACTACGACCTGACGTTCAATCTGAACGCCTCGCACCGCTTCAACTCCTCGCCCGGCTCGCCGGACCCGAACAGCGCGCTCTTCGGCAAGAGCAGCGACAGTTTCACGGAAAGTTACGGTCCCAGTTTCACCCAGCAATTCGGCACTGGCGGCCGGGCCACCATCAACGGCGACCTCATCCGCCGCAGCGGATCCTCCTTCACCAGCTTCAACTACTCGACCGATGCGGGCATCAGCCTCACGCAACCGCTGCTGAAAAATTCGTGGATAGACTCGACACGCCAGACGATCCTCGTGAACAAGAAGACGTTCAAGATTGACGAGCTGGCGTTGCGCAGCCAGGTGATCACCACCGTCGCCAGCGTGCAGCAGGCGTATTACGAGCTGATCTTCGCCCGCGACAACGTGCGCGTGCAGGAGGCCTCGCTCGAACTGGCAGAAAAACTTCTCGCCGACAACAAGCGGCGCGTCGAGGTCGGCGCGCTGGCCCCGCTGGACGAGAAGCAGTCGGAGTCGCAGGTGGCCGCCCGGCGCTCGGACCTGATTTCCGCCCGGCGCGATTTGGAGGCCCAGGTCAACGTCATCAAGGGACTCATCGGCGATGACTTCAACGCGTGGGCGACGGTCATGCTGGAACCGGCGGACAAGCTGGTTGCCCTGCCGCAGATGCTCAACGTGCAGGACAGTTGGCGCAACAGCATGGCGCTGCGGCCCGACCTGCAATCCTCGAAGGAGTCCATCGAGCGGCAGAACATCGTGCTGCGCTACAATTACAACCAGCTCTTCCCGTCGCTCGATCTCACGCTCACCTACGGCCACAACGGACTGGGCCAGACGTTCCCCACCGGCCTCAACGGAATTCAACGCGGCGACAACCAGTTCTACTCCTACGGCATCGTGTTGAGCTTTCCGTTGAGCAACACGACCGCGAAGAACAACTACAAGTCCAGCAAGCTCTCGAAGGAGGTGTTGCTCCTCCAGTTCAAGCAGCTTGAGCAGAGCATCATCGTGGAGATTGACAACGCGGTGAAGCAGGCGCAGACGGCCTACGACAAGATCGAGGCCACCCGGCAGGCCCGGCTCTACGCCGAGGCCGCGCTCGACGCCGAGCAGAAGAAGCTGGAGAACGGCAAGAGCACGAGCTTCTTCGTCCTCCAGCTCCAGCGCGACCTCACCGCCGCGCGCTCCGCGGAAATCCGCGCGCTGGCCGACTACAACAAGGCGATCTCGGCGCTGTCCAAGAGCGAGGGATCGACGCTGGACAAGTCGAACATCGGGCTGGAGTTCAAGTGAGCGTCTGCGGCGGGTGAAGCTTGAATGAACCGAGGCACCGATCACCGGCCCGGTGCATCTGCGAAGGCTAATCGTTCACCCCGGGTCGGAACCGGCGTTCCGTCTGCGGCTCACTTCTTCTGGAAAAGCTCGGCAGCCTTCTTATACCAGTTCTCGGCCTCGATGTTGTTTTTTACCACCCCGCGCCCGTGCATATAGGCGTCACCCAGCTTCATGGCCGCGTCGGCGTCACCACTGTTGGCGGCGGCGGTCAGCGCCTCGATGTTGTTCGGGCCTGCCGATTTGCCGCCGGAGGGCGTTTCACAACCGGCGAGGAACAGCGCGCCGGAAGCAAGCGCGAGCAGGAGCGAAAATTGAGCGAGGGCTTTTTGAACGGTTTTCATGGCGGCGGACTGTAGCGAGGCGAGGACCGTGTGGCAACGGCGCAGTTGTGGCGGCAGTCTGTGACCGCCGTCCTACGCCGTCCCGCGCAACTCCATCCACATCGCGGCACGAAAGGCCCGGCCCGGAGCCAGCACGATGACTTCGCCGGGCTGCGCGCGGGTGAACGAGTTCGGCAGCGCCGTCCACGGTTCGAGGCAGTAGAACGGCGCGTCCGTCGCGCGCGACCACAGCGCGCAGAAGCGGTGCTGCGGCGCGTCCTGCCAGTTGAGGACGATCTCCAGCTCGCTCGCCGGATCCACGAGCGAGAGTTCAGCCTTTGAGAATCCGCTGAAGAACAGCGTGTGCGCCACGTCCTCGGCGACACTGAGTTGCGTCGCGGCTTGAGGCGCGGCGGTGAAGTGCTCGTGCCGCGCATCCGGCGTGAGCCGATGGCAGGCGGGGATTTTTACGAAGCACTTCGCGCGGTCGCTCTTTTGCGTGAGCGGCACTTGGAAATACGGATGAATCCCCGTGCTGAAGGGCATCGGCTCCGCGCCGCGATTTTCCACGGTCTGCTCGAAGTGCAGCCGCCCGCCGTCCAGCCGGTAGGTCACGCGATGCTGGAAGGCGAACGGAAACACCGCGCGCGTCGCGTCGCTGTCGGACAGTTCCATCGTCATCGCCGACTCGCTGCGCGTCACGACGCTCCACACCGAACGCCGCGCGAAGCCGTGCTGGCCAAGCGCGAACTCGCGTCCACCCCACGCGTAGTGATGTTCTTTGGCTGGCAGGTGATTGAAGCTCACCATCGGGAACAGCAGCGGGTTCCCGGCCCACATCTCCTTCGGGTAACGGTCCACGACCGCCTGCGTGAAGTGCAGCGCGTCCACGAGGCCGTGCTTCGTCGGGCGCGCGTAGCGCAGCAGCCAGCCGCCGAGTTCGGACGCAATGACGGCAATGCTGCCGTCGGGACTGGTCAATCGGACTGTTTGCGCGGCGAGTGGCGAGGTCGGCGTCATGGCTGACGCCCATCCTTCTCATACGCCCGTGCGATGGCGAGGCTCAACTCTTCGCCTAGGCTGCGTAATGACGGTTGATGAGGTCGTTCTGGAGCCAGAGCAATTTGCTGAAGGCACGGACGGCACGGGTCTTGGCGTCGGCGGGCAGGACGGAGCCGAGGATGGTGGCGTTGACCGCGTCGGCGACGAAACCCATGAGCGCGTTCATCTGCACGAGCGGCACGTTGATGTGCGGGTTGCCAGCCTTGGGCGTGTGCATCTTCCCGACGAAGTCCAGATACTGGACGAGTTTCCCGTCGTAGGGCGCGGTGACAAGCTTCTCCAAATAGCGGGCAAGGTGCTGCTTGCGGAACTGGATTTGTGGATGGTCCATCGTGAGCGCTTCCAAGCTGGCCGGAGTCGTGCCGGCGAAACCGTCCTGGCGCGGGACGAAGTGCCGCCACGTGGCGTCATAGGCGATGAGCTTGGCATACACGGCGTCCACGAGCGCGGGCACCAAGGGTGCCAGCAAGGCCGCGCCGCCGTGGATGGTTTTGATGTCCTCCTCGGTGAAGCCCATGAATTCCGTGAGATACTGGAAGCGGTAGCCGAGGTCGGATTCGAGGCGGGGTTCGTCAATGTGTTTCATAGTTTGTTTTGTGCCGGGCATTGGATGCAGAACGCCCGGCGGGGCGACGCCCGTTTCTTGGCGGAGGCGCACTTTCTCTTGGCTTGGGTTGCGCGGTGGCGGCGGGTTTGCTACGAGTGGAACATGAAGCTGCCCATCGCGCTGACACTGGCCGCCGCACTCGCGTTTGCCTCCGCGCAAGAGGCGAAGAAGGCCGGTGAGCCGCCGCTGCCTTTCCCGCGCAAGGGCAAATACGGCTACCGCGACCGCAGCGGCGAGTTTGTCATCCTGCCGCAGTTCGACTACGCGGGCGAGTTCAGCGAAGGCCATGCAGTCGTGGGCCTCGGCAAGTTCCCGGCCACGAAGTGGGGCTACATCAACCTCCAGGGGCAGGTGGTCATCCCTGCGCAGTTCGACGGCGCGCATGATTTCTCCGAGGGCATGGCGGCGGTGAGCATCGGCGGGAAGCTGGGCTACATAGACCTCACCGGCAAACTCGTCGTGCCGCCGCAGTTTGACGAAGCACAAAAGTTCAGCGGTGGGCGTGCGCGGGTCCGCGTCATCAAAAGCGGCTACGGCTACATCAACAAGGCCGGCGAGTTCATCGTGCCGCTGCAACTCTGACGGCCAGTTCAACCTTTACACCCGCCCGCGCCGGGCTACTGTCCGGCACAGAACTTCAACGACCTATGCGTATCTCGACGATGCTCGCCTTGACCGTGGCCGCCGCCGCCCTGACCGGCTGCGGTGGTGTGGAACGCAAACTGGGCCGCGGCATGAACGACGCCACGGAGATCTTCCGCCTCGGTGAAATGCGGCGGTCCATTGAGCAGGCCGGTCTGTTTGAAGGGCCAGACCAGGCATTCTCCTATGGCTTGGTGCGCGGTGTGGGCCGCACGTTTGCCCGCACCGCCATCGGCTTCAGCGAAGTGTTCACCGCCCCGTTCCCTCCCTACGACCCGTATTTCTTCCCGGATAAATGGTTCCGCGATCCGACCACCAAGCTCGACGCCGAGCCGTTCGGCGTGGATCCGGCCTACCCGGACGCCTATCAGCCGCGCCTGTTCAGCGACACCATCTTTCACACGGACTCGCGCATCGGATTTTCCGGCGGCGAGGTCATGCCCATCGTTCCCGGCAGCCGCTTCCGCGTGTTCGAGTATTAAGCAACGTCCCTCTCCCCGCGCCGGCACCCAGGTGGCGGCGCGTTTTTGTTTTGAGCACCGTCGTCCGCCAGTCCCCCTGCAAGGTCAACCTCCTGCTCAACATCCTGCGCAAGCGCGAGGACGGCTTCCACGAGTTGGAGACCGTCATGCAGCCCGTGCAGCTCTGCGACCGCCTTGAAGTGAGCAAGTCAGCTTCCGGTCTCGCGCTCTCGTGCAGCAACCCCGTATTGCCCGTGGACGCGACCAATCTCGTCCACCAGGCCGCCTCCGCCTTCCTCACGGCCACCGGCATCAGGGACGGAGTCGGCATCCGGCTTGAAAAGAACATCCCCCTCGCGGCCGGACTCGGCGGGGGCAGCGGCAACGCGGCGCACACCTTGGGCGCGCTCAACGAGCTGTTCGATCTCCCGCTCAGTTCGGCCAGGCTCAACGAACTCGCCGCCGCGCTCGGCTCCGACGTGCCCTTTTTCCTCCAATCCCAGCCCGCGCTCGCCTACGGACGCGGCGAGCTGGTGCAGCCTCTCGCGCCTTTTCCCGCGCTGCGCGGCGCGCACATTCTCCTCATTCACCCCGGCTTTGGCATCTCGACGGCCTGGGCCTACCAGTCGTTGGCGAAGTTCCCCGACGCGCTGCACGGCAAGGTGGGCCGCGCGCAACAGCTCCTCGGCCTCCTGCAAGGCGCGGACCTCGCCGCCGTGGGCCGCGCCTGTTACAATTCCCTCGAAGCCCCCGCGCTCCCGAAGCACCCGCTGCTCGCGCTCTATCAGGAATTCCTCCGAGCCAATGGCGCGCCCATCGTGCTCATGTCCGGCAGCGGCTCGACGACCTTTGCCATTGCCCCGACCCGCGACGCCGCCGAGCGCCTCCGCGAGCGCTTTCAGTCCCGGTTCGGCCCCGGCGCGTGGACGGCGGTGGCGGCGCTCTGAGCTTCGGCTCGTAATCCTAAGCCTGATTCCGCTCCTCCGGCTGTCCTTCCCAGAGACCAAGCCGACCCCGTCCCGGAAGGTGGCCGACCCTCCCGTAAAAGGTGCCTTACCCTTTCCGAAAAGGTGCCTTACCTTTTCGCAAAAGATAGCCAACCTTTTCGGGAAAGGTGCCTTACCTTTTACGGCAAGGTAACAGACCCTGCCGGAATGGATGCCTTGCTCCGTCCGGCTTGAAGCCTTATCTCGTCTGACCGAAAGCCTTGGTTGGTCCGACGAGAAGCCTTATCTCGTCGGACTTAAAGCCTTGATCGGTCAAAAAGGGTGTCTTGACCCGTCCCGCCGGGTCAGGCTGGCTATTTTTGACCACTGGCAGGGCAGGAAGCCGATTGGCTGCCCGGTGCCCTCCCCCCTCACCCAGGCCCTATCCATGCACCGGAGCGCCGATTTCCAAATCGGCACGGGCCAGATGCGCCGTTGCCTGCCGATTTGGAAATCGGCGCTCCGCTCCGGTTCAGGGGCACAAAGCGCGGCGCTCAGGCCGTGGGTTCTCTCCCAGCAGGAGGGCCGGGGTGAGGGAGAACGGCCACCCCAGTCCAACGCGACTCTGAGAGACCGGACTCAGCCCACTCCAGGCTGCCCGCCGAGGAGCAGGATTTAGATTGCGATCACGCGCCGGTGCTCACGCGAATCCACACTCGACATCCTCCGGCGCGCGACGAAACTTTTCCTCCCATGGCGCACGCCGACTTTGTCCACCTGCACCTGCACACGGAGTATTCGCTCCTGGATGCCGCGTGCCGCTTGGACAAGCTCGCCGAGCGCGCCCACGAGCTGAAGTTCCACTCGCTCGCCATCACCGACCACGGCGTGCTCTACGGCGCGGTGGACTTCTACAAGACCGTCCGCGAGAAAGGCATCAAGCCCATCATCGGCTGCGAGGTGTATGTGGCGCACGGCAGCCGGTTCGAGAAGAAGGCCGGCATCGGCGGGGGCGGGGGCAAGGAGGTTTATCAGCACCTGCTCCTGCTCGCCAAGGACGAGGCGGGCTACAAGAACCTCGTCAAGCTCGTCACCGCCGCGCATCTCGAAGGCTTTTACTACAAGCCGCGCGTGGACAAGGAACTCCTCACGGCGCATCACGAGGGCCTCATCGCGTTGTCCGGCTGTCTCGCCAGCGAGATCCCGCAGCTCCTCCTGCACGACCAGGTGGACCAGGCCCGCGCGGCGGTGGACTGGTTCAAGCAGACTTTCGGCAGGGAGAATTTCTTCCTCGAACTCCAGAACCACGGCATCCCCGAGCAGGCGAAGGTGAACCGCCATTTGATTCCGTGGGCGAAGGAGTTCGGCCTCAAGCTCGTCGCGACGAATGACGTGCACTACGTCGAGAAGGGCCACTCGAAGGCGCACGACTGTCTCATCTGCATCGGCACGCAAAGCCTCGTGAGCGACGCGAAGCGGATGCGCTACGTGCCGGAGCAGTTTTACTTGCGCAGCGCGGCGGAGATGAAGGCGATCTTCGCCGAGACGCCCGAGGCGGTGACGAACACCGTCGAAGTCGCGGAGATGTGCAACGTGGAGTTCGACTTCAAGACGCTGCACTATCCGGTCTTCCACCCGCCGGAGACCTACACGCGCGAAGGCTACCTGCGGAAGCTGCTGGCCGAGGGCTTGGCCATGCGCTACACGCTCGACGTGAAAGCGGTGGGGAAGCAGTTCGTGGTCGAGGGCATCCGCGAACCGAGGAAGCTGCCGACGCTCGCTTCCGCACCCGTTCCCCCTCACCCCGGCCCTCTCCCGCCGGGAGAGGGAGAATCGTCGTCCGCCATCGCGCAGTCGGGCGCGTCAGACTCAAGCACGGTCCAACCGAGCGCGTCCGGTGCAGCCAGCACGCGGACTGCGTCGCCCCCTCTCCCAGCGGGAGAGGGTCGGGGTGAGGGAGAAAGCAGGCTTCCACTCCATCAGCGTCCGGACATCGCCGCCGCCATCAAGCTCGTTCTCGACCGCCTCCACCTCGAACTCGCGGTCATCGAGAAGACCGGGTTCATCTCCTACTTCCTCATCACGGCGGACTTCGTCGCGAAGGGCCGCGAGATGGGCGTGGCGTGCGTGGCGCGCGGCAGCGCCGCCGGCTCGCTCGTCACCTACCTGCTCGGCATCGCGAATGTTGACCCGATTCGTTACAACCTGCTTTTCGAGCGCTTCCTGAATCCCGAGCGCGTCAACCCGCCGGACATTGACATTGATTTCGCCGACGACCGTCGTGGCGATGTCATCGAGTATGTGCGGCAGAAGTATGGCCGCGAGTCCGTCGCGCAGATCATCACGTTCGGCACGATGGGCGCGAAGTCCGTCATCCGCGACGTGGGCCGCGTGATGGGCCTGAGCTACGGCGAGTGCGACCGGCTCGCGAAGATGGTGCCGGCGGACTTGAAGATGACGCTGGAGAAGGCGCTCAAGCAGTCGGCGGAACTCAAGACGGCTTACGAGACCGAGGAGGTCACGCGCGAGCTGATTGATTCCGCTTTCGTCCTCGAAGACATCGCGCGCAACTCCAGCGTCCACGCCGCCGGCGTCGTCATTGGCGACCAGCCGCTCGTGAATCTACTGCCGCTCAAGCAGGACGAGGACGGCATCATCGTCACGCAATACGCGATGGGTCCCGTCGGCGACCTCGGCCTGCTGAAGCTGGACTTCCTCGGGCTTAAGACACTCACCGTCATCCGCAACGTCTGCGAGATGGTGAAGCAGACACAGGGCGTGACCATCGCGGTAGATGATCTGCCGCTCGACAACGCGAAGGCTTACGACCTGCTCAACAAAGGCAACACGGTCGGCATCTTCCAGTTGGAATCCGGCGGGATGCGCGACCTGTGCCGGAAGTTTCAGATCAGTTCCGTCGAGCACATCACCGCGCTCGTGGCGCTCTATCGCCCCGGCCCGATGGACCTCATCCCCGACTTCATCAAGCGCCGCCACGGCGAGGTGGAGATCGTGTATGAGCATCCGCTGTTGGAGAGCATTTCAAAGGAGACTTACGGCGTGCTCATCTACCAGGAGCAGGTGATGCAGGCCGCGCAAATCCTCGCGGGCTACACGCTCGGCGGCGCGGACTTGCTGCGGCGCGCGATGGGCAAGAAGAAGGCCGAGGAGATGGCGGAACACCGCACGCACTTCGTGAAGGGCGCGAAGGAGCACAACAAAATCCCCGAGTCGAAGGCGAACCAGATTTTCGATTTGCTCGAGAAGTTCGCCGGCTACGGCTTCAACAAGTCGCACGCCGCCGCCTACGCCATCGTCGCGTATCAGACCGCGTATCTGAAGGGCAATTACCCCGTCGAGTTCCTCAGCGCGATGCTCACGAACGACATGGGCACAACCGACAAGCTCAAGGTCGTCCTCGATGAAGCGAAGGCGATGGGTGTCGAAGTCCTCCCGCCGGACGTGAACGACGGCCAGGCGTATTTTTTTCCAGCCAACTCGAAACTCAAAACTCAAAACTCGGAACCTGCTAAACAGGCCATCCGCTTCGGCCTCGCCGCCATCAAGGGCGTCGGCGAAGTCGCCGTCCAAGGCATCATCGCCGCGCGCGAGGCGGGCGGGAAGTTCACCAGCCTCACCGATTTCTGCGAACGCGTGGACTCGCGCACCGTCAACCGCAAGACCCTCGAAGCCCTCATCAAGTGCGGCGCGTGCGATTCCCTCGGCGAGACGCGCGCCTCGATGTTCGCCGCGCTCGACCGCGTGATGGCCCGTGCCGCCAGCGCCGCCGCCGACCGCCAGCGCGGTCAGGTTTCGCTCTTCGGCGCGATTGACGCCGCGACGCCCAAGCACGTCGAGAAATCCGCGCAGCTCCCCGAGTGGCCGCAGCACGAGCTGCTCGCGCACGAGAAGGAACTGCTCGGCTTCTACGTCACCGGCCATCCGCTCACGCCGCTCGCGCCGCTGCTGGAAAAGTATTGCCTCCACAACTCGACGACCGCGAAGACGCTCGCGGGCCGCACCATGACGCGCATCGGAGGGATGGTGAGCGCCGTGCAGCAAGGCATGAGCAAGAAAAACGGCAAAGCCTACGCGATGGTGACGCTCGAGGATTTGGAAGGCACGTTCTCGATGCTTCTGTTCAACGAGAATTACGACAAGCATCGCGAACTGCTCGTCCCGCAGAAGGCGCTGCTCGTCGTCGGCGAAGTCAACAACGACGAGGACAAGCCCAAGCTCTTCCCGACGGAAATCATGCCGCTGGAGGACGCGCTGCGGAAGTTCACCAAGCAGGTCCACTTCCGCCTGAACACCGTGCATCTCACGCCCGAGCTGATCGAGCGCGCCGCCGCGCTCGCGCAGGCGCACGCGGGCCGCGTCCCGCTCTTTCTGTGCCTACGCCGTCCCGCCGGTGAACTCATCTTCATCGAAACGCACGAGCGTTTCAGCGTCACGCCCTCGCTCGCGCTGCTGAAAGCCGCAGACGACCAGTTCGGCGAGGAGACTTACTACGCCAAAGTGGACACGACACCGCCCGAGCGCCAGCGCCGCGCGTGGGAGCGTAAGAGCGAGTCGAACGGGGATGAGTGACTTCGTCTCCTACCTACCTCACCGCTGCCACACTTTCACGGGGCTGGAGAAATCATCCGTCCAGACGCCCACGCGAGGGTTTGTTTCGAGAGCTGACCAGCGCGTGCGGCGCTGATAGCCGGCGAGTCCCTCGGCTGTCCGCGCCATCACCACCCAATGCGCCTGTTCGCGCCCGGTCGCAAACTCAGCCTCCGTGAGCGACATGTCATCGCAGCCGAGCGCAAAGAGCCGGAGTTCTTGCGCCAGATTCGCCAGCACCGGTTCGAGGTCGAGGTAACGATTCGAGATGTGGAACGCGAGCATCCCACCCGGTGCGAGCTTGCGCAGATACAACTCCAGCGCCTCGCGCGTGATGAGATGCACCGGAATCGCATCCGAGCTGAACGCATCGAGCACGAGCAGGTCATAGCCGCCGTCCGCCGCCTCACGCAGTCGTAGCCGCGCGTCTCCTTCGATGAGTTTTGTTTCCGCCGTGGCTGAGCGCGCGAGGAAGGTGAAGAAGTTCGTGTCCTGCGCGATGCGCAGCACCGACGGGTCAATGTCGTAGAACGTCCAGTGTTCCGTCGCCTGCGCGTAAGCCGCCATCGAACCCGCGCCGAGGCCGATGACGCCGATGTTCCGTGCCGGCGACTTGTAGTCGCCGTCGGTGGGGTTCGACAACGCGATCGACGGCGGCTGCAAGCCGCCGGCACGGGTTCCGAAAACTTTGAACACATCCCCAAGCGGTCCCTCGCGGTGGTAAAACGTCAGTGGCTCCGCTGCGCGCGACGGGTCCAGAAACTGCCGCCCATGGATCGTTCGCCCGTGGACAATTTGCCGCGCATCACCGTTCGGTGACAACGTCACACGCGTCACTCCGAAGAAGTTTCGTTCCACGTGAAGCGTCTTGCCGAAGCCGCCGGTGAAGAACACGCCGCCCACAAACACCGCGCCGAGTCCGAGCGCAAATCGCCGGGGCACGTCCACCAGCAGGAAGCACAGGAACAGCGGCAGCCCGAAGATGACGACCGATTGAACTTGCGCGGGCAGGAGCTTGGTCGGCGGCAGAAAGGCCGCGAGCGCGGCGGTGAGCAAAACGAGCAGCACCGGCCAAAGCAGCTCATTGGCGATGCGGTTGCTGTCACGGCGGGCGAGGGAGAAAGCTTCGTTGGCCATCGGGTGTCCGCTTACGATTGATGGCTCGCCGGGCTTTTGTGGGAGGAACTCCATTCGCAGCCAGCACGCAGCCATGAGCGCGAGCGGATACTCGACCACTGAATTGAACACCACTGGCGCGACGAGCGTGTTGGACAGTCCGCCCAGCACGCCGCCCAGCGACATCCACAGATAGAATTCGGTCAGGTGCTCCGGCTCCGGCCGATCGGCGGCGAGGCGGGCGTGGCAAACCATCGCGGCGATGAAGAATACGACGAGGTGCAGACCCATCACGAGCCACGCCGGTTCGCTCAGGCCTGCGCACATCTGATACGCCAGCGCCAGCGCGCCGATGGGCAGCGCCCGTGACAGCAGCCGCGCGGAGAAGAACTGCCGTCGCGCGAAGACGAACACGAATGTCAGCAGATACAGCGCGAGCGGAATCACCCACAGCAGCGGCATCGAGGCGACGTCCGTGGTGATGAACGTCGTGACGCCCAGCAGCAGGCTCGACGGCACGGCGGCGCAGACGGCCCAGTGGAGACGACGCACAAACGGAGTGCCTGTGGCGGCACTCTGCGAGCGCCGGGTCTTGTTGGATTCGTCAGTTGCGCTTTCGAGTTCGGGCCGGCGGTCACAGACCGCCGCTACAGGAGTGCCGCCGGCACGGGCGTTTCGCGCCCCACACACCAGCACCAGCAACGGCATCGCAACGAAGGCTGCCATCCACAGCCACGCCTGCTCGTGCAGCGGCCAGTTCAGTTCGATGAACAACGGATAGCCGAGCAGCGCCACGAAGCTGCCGACGTTGCTGGCGGCGTAGAGGAAGTAAGGATCGCGCGGGCCTGCGTCCATCGAAGCCGCGAACCATCGTTGAAGCAGCGGCGTGGTGAGCGCGAGCACGAAGAACGCGGGGCCGATGTTAAGGAGCAGTTGCACGAGCAGCCACGTGGTGGGCCAGTGTTGCCACGGGACGGCGGCGTTGTTGTTAAGGTTGATGGGCAAAGTGGCGAGCGCCGCGAACAGGAGCACGAGATGAGTTCCGAGTTGCGCGCGAGGCGAAAGGCGGCGTGTCATCCAGTGCGCCGCCGCGTAGCCCGCGAGCAGCATCGCTTGGAAGAAGACCATGCAGGTGTTCCAGACGGCGGGCGCGCCGCCGAGTTGTGGCAGCACGAGCTTGCCGACCATCGGTTCGACCCAGAACAGCAGCGCGGCGCTCCAGAAGAGGGTGATGGCAAAGAGTGTGGTCACGCGGCGGACGCGCGGACTGTAGGTTTGCGCCCCGGTCGAGGCAAGGCGCGGAGTCCCTGATTGGCAACGGCGGGACGGCCGGGTAGTCTCTCCGCGCATGGCTTCACAGTTTCGTCACCATCATCGCGTGACCTACTCGGATTGCACGATGGGCAACCACGTCTATCACGCGCGCTACCTGGACATTTTGGAGGCGGCGCGCGGCGAATTCTTCCGCGCGGCGGGCGTGCCGCTGGCGTCGTTGCACGCGCTGGAGCTGTTTTTCCCCGTCGTGGAATCCCACCTGCATCACGAAGCCACGGCGCGTTATGACGACGAACTGATCGTTGAGGTGGTTGTGACGGAACTCGACCAGCAGAAAATCGCCTTCGCCTACGGCATCTCCAACACGCGCAGCCAGATCATCCTCAGCGGCCTGACGCGACACGTGTGCATCGGCCCTGACGGAAAGCCCAAGCCGATGCCGCCGGAGTTCTTCAACAAGCTCAGCCTCGCCTTCACGGGCAAACCGGCGGCGTCGCCCACGACGCCCCGCGCGCCAAAGCTGCCGGCGACGCCGACTTGAAGCGCCCCGGCCGCCTTGGGGCTTGCTTTGATTTGCGCCTTTGCCAGATAGTCGCCCCGTTCGCCTTCGGGAATGAAAGAACCGTTCCTCTGTCGCGAATACTGAATGAGCCGGTGCCGCGTGCAGGTGTTTTATTCGGGGCGCGTGCAGGGCGTCGGCTTCCGCTACACGGTGAAGCAGGTGGCCGCCGGCTACGAAGTAACGGGCACGGTGCGGAACCTGCCCGACGGCCGGGTGGAACTGGTGGCCGAGGGCGTGCGCGGTGAGTTGGAAGCGTTTCGGCAGGGCGTCCGGGACGCGGGGCTGGATGGATTCATCCGGCAGGAAGACGCCCAGTGGGCCGAGGCCCGTGGTGATTTACGTGGTTTTGAAATAGTCCGTTAAACGTCGCTCAATGAAATACGCGATCATCGCCGACATCCACGCGAACTGGGAGGGTCTCCAAGTCGTGCTGGCGGATGCGCAGGCCAACAAATGCACTCACTACGCCTGCCTGGGCGACGTGGTCGGCTACAACGCGAACCCCAAGGAATGCCTCGACTTGGTCCGCAGCATGGGGATGCCCGTGGTCAAGGGCAACCACGACGAATACTGCTCTGTGGACTCCGCGCTCGAAGGCTTCAACCCCCACGCCGCCGAGGCCGTCAACTGGACGCGCGCCCAGCTCTCCGAAGACGACATCCTCTGGCTCCGCGAGCTGCGCTACATCCGCCTCGTCGCCAATTTCACCATCGTCCACGCCACGCTCGACGGCCCCAAACGCTGGGGCTACGTGTTCGACAAGCTCGCCGCCGCAGCCAGCTTCACCTATCAGAACACCGGCGTCTGCTTCTTCGGCCACACGCACGTCCCCGTCGCGTTTGTGCGCGATTCGACCGTGCGCGGCGGGACTTACTCGAAGTTCAAGGTCGAGGCCGGGAAAAAATATTTCGTCAACGTCGGCAGCGTCGGCCAGCCCCGCGACGGCAACCCCAAGTGCGCCTATGTCATCTACGACATGGACGATCAGACCATTGAGCTGCGCCGCTTGGACTACGACATCGCCACCGCGCAGGCAAAGATCCGCGCTGTCGGCCTGCCCGAGCGGCTCGCCGAACGACTCGCGCTGGGCAAGTAGCGGCGGGTTGAAAGTTGAAGGTTGAGCGTTCAGCCTTCCGCCTTCGTTTTGAAGGTTCTCATCCTCAAACCCAGTTCTCTCGGTGACGTGGTGCAGGCGCTCCCGCTTCTGCGCCTGCTCAAGCAGCACTACCGCGACGCGGAAGTCCACTGGTGGCTGGCGGAGGAACTTGGTCCGCTGCTCCAAGACGATCCCGACCTCGCGGCCATCATTCCATTCGAGCGCAAACGGTGGCGCTCGCCCGCCTACTGGCCGCGCGGCCTCGCGCAAATCAAGGCCATGCGCGACGCGCGCTACGATTGGGTGATTGACCTCCAAGGCCTCGCCCGCAGCGCCACCTTCGCATGGCTCGCCGACAGCGCGTTCACCATCGGCCTCGAACTGGAACGCGAAGGCGCGCACCTCGCCTACGACCTCGCCGTTCCGCGCCCGAAGAACAAGCCGCACGCCGTGGAATGGTATCTCGCCGTCGCGCGGGCACTGGAAATTCCGGTCCACGACGCGTTCGAGTGGCTGCCCGCACGTCTCGCTGCGGTCGCACAAGTCGAAGCCAAGTGGCCGCGTGACGGTTTCCGTTGGCTCGGCATCAACTCCGGCGCGCGCTGGGACAACAAGCGCTGGCCCGCTGAACACTTCGCCGCGCTCGTGCGCCAGCTCGCCAACAGCGATGCCAACTTCCACTTCGCCCTCCTCGGTGGCTCCGGCGACTGGCAGCTCACCGAAACCATCCGCCGCGCCGCGCCCGACCGCTGCGTGAACTTCGCCGGCCGCACCACGCTCCCTGAACTCATCGAGCTGCTCCGCCGTTGCGAGCTGCTCGTGACCAACGACACCGGCCCCATGCATCTCGCCGCCGCGCTCCGCAAGCCGGTTGTTTCCCTCTTCGGCCCCACCTCGCCCGCGCAGACCGGCCCCTATGGACAAGAGCAGTTCGCCCTGCGTCACCCGCTCCCCTGCGCCCCGTGCATGAAGAGCCGCTGCCACTGGGCCGAGCCGATGGCCTGCCTCACCGCAATCACTCCGTCGCGCGCCGCGGACGAAGTGCTGCGCCGGTTGGAAAAGTAATCGGTGTTCGGTGTTCGGTAATCAGTGGGGCCGGTTTTCGACAACGAACTGCTGCCTGAAAACTGTTTACTGATTACTTGCCCCACAACTTCTCGCGCATACATTGGCCGCGTGACGGAGACGCCAGTTGCCATAAGGAACACCCTCGCCGCCGTGCGCGACCACACGCGCGTTTACAAGGACTTCACCTACGTCTATCCCGTCATCTCGCGGCGCTCCGGCGGCCTCTCCATCGGCATCAACCTCAACCCCGACAAGGTCTGCAACTTCGACTGCGTGTATTGCGAGGTGGACCGCAGGACGCCGGGCAAGACGACGGTGGTTGATCTCGCGCAACTCCGCGAGGAACTCACCGCCCTGATCCACTTCGCCCGCGACGGTGGCCTCGCGCGCGAACCCAAGTTCAATGAAGTCCCCCTCGCCCTCACGCAGACGCCGCGCGACATCGCCTTCAGCGGCGACGGCGAGCCGACCATGCTCCACAACTTCGACGACTGCGTGCGCGTCGCCGCCGAGGTGAAGCGCGCCGAGGGCCTCGACGCGACCAAGCTCGTCCTCATCACCGACGCCGCCGGCCTCGACACCGGCAGCGTGAAGCGCGGCCTTGAAATCATGGACGCCAACCAGGGCGAGGTCTGGGCCAAGCTCGACGCCGGCACCGAGGGCTACTACAAGCTCGTCAACCGCACCCCCGTCCGGCTCGACCGCATCCTGCACAACCTCCTCCTCACCGCGCGCGCGCGGCCCATCATCATCCAGAGCCTCTTCCTGCGGCTGCACGGCCAGCCGATGCCGCCGGAGGAACTGGCCGAGTATTGCTCCCGGCTGGCGGAACTCGTCCGCGACGGCGCGCAGATCAAGGAAGTCCACCTCTACACCATCGCCCGCCCCACGCCCGAGCCGTTCTGCGGCCGGCTGACCAAGGCCGAACTCGAAGCCATGGCACAGACCGTGCGGGAGAAGACGGGGCTGAAGGTGGTGACGTTTGATTGAACAACGCCATGCACCGCTTGCTTGTCACCACAGAATTGCTGTTCGGCTGGCCGCACCCCAAAGGTATCTCGTGCAATTGTGAGGACGAACGTCCCTACGGCGAGTGTCTGACAACGATACCCTGGCTACACACTTGGACACCTGAACTCGGTCTTTGGTGGCACAAGCTCAATTGTAAATCCTTCTTGGTGCGATTTTCGGGGATCAATTTGTTCATGGCCTTGCTCGAAGGCGAGTGCGAAGTGGTTTTCCGGCAAACACCAGAACAACAGGGTTTGATTCGCACCTTTTATAGAGGACCGAATGGAGAGCGGGAGATGGCTTCTCTTGAGTCTCCTGAACTCAGATCAATAGCTGAGGGTGTCATCAGACGTTCCAGCCGGACTTCTCTTGGCAGCGACAGCACAGTCGGAGAATTAAGGACCTTCAAGCCTGACGCCAAGTGGAACTTTAGTTGGGACTCTGTCCGGCAGGAACTGCGAATGTCGCTCATCCCCGGCTCCTTCCACGGCCCGCCTAGCTCCTCCGGCACATGCAGCCCTCCAACGAATTCGACATTTCCGGCTTAATTGCTCTGAAGGACGCCTGCATCGCCCGGATGCGCGCGGCGGGCATCGAGCAATGGGACGAGGTGTATCCGGATGCAGCGGTCTTCACCCGTGACCTCGCGGCGGGGACGCTGCACGTCTTGCGCGAGGGTGACGGCATTCTCGGCTGCGTGACGCTGGACACCACGCACGACCCGCTCTGGCAGGGCATGGCTTGGTCCACCGCTGGCGAACCGGCGGCGGTGGTGCACCGGCTCATGGTGCATCCGACGGCGCAAGGACGCGGCCTCGCGAAGCAGCTCATGGCCCACGCCGAGGCGCTCGCACGCGCGCAGGGTTTCCGCGCCATCCATCTCGATTGCTTCACCTCGAACCCCGTCGCGCTCGCGCTCTACGAGTGCCTCGGCTACCGCCGCACCGGCACCGCGATAATGCGCAAAGGCCCGTTCGTCTGCTTCGAGAAGCTGCTCTAGCCGGAACCGATGCAGTTGGCGAGGCGCAGGCTTGATCTCCCAGTTGACGAAACCAACCAGTCCGTGGGGCGCATCTCAGTTTCTTGCAACCTCTCATTAGCACCCGGCTTCAGCCGGGTGAAAAAGTGCGCGGGACGAAGCAACGGTTTCAACCGTTGCTTCGGGGCGGCCGGGTCAAGGCCGTTGAAACGGCTGTGACCGCGTTGGCTCCTCACACCCGGCTAAAGCCGGGTGCCAATGGGAAAAGACCCAGTTGCAATCAACTGAGATGCGCCCCAGTCCGTGCGATGCGCGTTTTTTTCATTGCGAGTGCGCAACAAGGGGGTGCTTCATCTGTGTCCGTCCCAAATTGTTGGAGCGTCCGTTCGCCTTCGCTTTGAACCTTGAACTTTGGACTCCGAACTTTGAACTTCCCCGCCATGAGCCAGCCCTTTCGTGTCGCGTTCATCGGCGTTGACCACCCGCACGGCGCGGCGTGGCGCGAGTCGCTGCTGAATCTCGCGGGCGAAGTCGCCATCACGGCCATCGTGCCGGAGTTTGACGGCGCTCTTGCGAGTCTGGAGGAGCAGCTCGCTGTCGCGCCGCGCTTCGGCAGCATCGCGGCGCTGCTGTCTCGTGGGACAACTCTCTTCGATGGCGCGGTGATCTGCCTGCCGAACGAACGCACGCCTGTCGCGCTGGAACAGCTCGCCGCTGCCGGCAAGCACGTTCTCACCGAGAAGCCCTGCGGCGTGAACACCGCCGCCGCACGTCCGGCGTTGGAGAAGGTGAGGCAGGCCGGCGTTGCGTTTCAGACCGGCTACCTCTGGCGCTACGACGAGGGTGCGCAGCGGCTCAAGGCGATGATTGCCGAGGGCCGCTTCGGCAAGCTCATCAGCGTGGAGATGACCTGCGTGACCAGCGATGCGCACCGTCGCGGGCCGTCGCATTTTCTCTTCGACCCGCAGTTGAGCGGCGGCGGCTTCTTCAACTGGCTCGGCTGTCATTACCTTGACCTGCTCACCTATGTGACCGGCCAGTCCGTGACCGCCGTGACTGCGCGCACCGGCGTCTTTGGCGAAACGCCGCTCAGCGTCGAGGACGGCGGCTCAGCGATCTTCGACTTGTCCGGCGGCGGCCTTGCGACGTTCACCGGCGGCTATTGGCTCCCGCGCTGGGCGAGCGAATGGCGCTGGGCGTTACGCGGCAGCCAGCGCTGGGTGCATTGGGATCCGAACCGCGCGCGCACGGGCGGCGTGCTGGAGATTCACGGCCCGCAGCCGCAGTTCCACGCAATGGAGGAAGTGTTCTCCCTGCCGCCGGACGCGACGCCCGGCTACAGCGGCTATCGCAGCCGCGAGTTGATTCGCGATTGGATCGCCGTCGCGCGTGGTGAGCGCAAGGCGTGCCGCAACACGCCCGCATCCACCCTCACGACGCTGGAGTTGATGGACGCGATGTATCGCTCTTCCGCCGAGGGGCGGCGAGTTGACTGCCACGCCGGACAGGCCGTCTCCAAGGTGGAATGAACGCAGAGATGACATTCATCACGCACTCAGGCTTTTCCCGATCTTCTCAGATTTGACAGGCACGGAACCTGTTCTACGTTGACTCAAGACAGAGAAGCAAAATGGGCAGAACGCACAACCAAGCCTTCAATGGCAGCGACGGTCGGCCGGGAAGCCGAATGAGGTAAGCGTGGATGGTTTCCGCGGCAGCCGTCGCTCAGAAAGACGGAAATGCCTGCGTCGCATCCAACTGAAAAGTCCGTGTGGGATCTGCGGAGGGCCGAACTCCTCTCCTCGCTTGCCCGCCCGCCGCAAGCTGTCTTCAACCGCTCGGGTCGCCTCACCGCTCTCGCCTCCGCCTCCCGCCGCGTCCCGGACCGTCTTGTCGCCGAGTCGCTCGCGAAAATGTTGGAATCGGTCACCGGTGAGCGCGTGCTGCTGCTGCTGATTGTGCCGTCGGACGCCGGGGCGACGGCGAAGGTCTGGAGTCCGCTGCACTCGCTGCCGAACAACGGCTTCGCATTTGCGGACCAGCTCCAGCACCTCGACGGTTTTGATCGCCTCACGCTCCGGGTGTCGAACCACCTGGCCGAGCGCCCGTTCCTCGGGGCCTTCTTCGGCCACTGCGCGCGCTACTTCGGCCATGTGCTTGTCCACGTGGATGCCGACGCGCCGCGCCAAGCGCTTGCCGAGGCGGCGGGCCGCGTCTCCGCCACTTACGTCCTGGCGCAGCAAACGGTGGACAGCCTCTTCGAGTTCAACCAGCTCGACCGCGAGCTGCGCGCGGCGCGCGACGGCGTGAAGACGGACCTGAAGCTTGTGCTCTGCCTCGAACACGACGAAGTCCCGCAGCCGGCGGAGGATTTCATCAAGCAGATCGGCCAGCCGGCCCACATGAATTTGCACGAGTCGCCGGCCACGATGGATTCGCTGCACTCGCACTGCGGCGGGGTGTGGCCGGCGGCGTTCAAATTCGATATGCGCCGGCTCGCGCGGGAAATCGGCCGCTGCCGGGTGGGCCTCGCGCTCTCCAGCGGCGGCGCGAAAGGGCTTGCGCACATTGGCGTGCTCCAAGTGCTGGAGGAAAACGGCATCGAGGTGGACCTCATCGCGGGCACGAGCATGGGCGCCTACATCGGCGCGCTTTGGGCCTTCGGACACGACGGCCAGTTCCTCGAGCGCAAAGCCCGCGAGCTGGAGGGCAAATGGGGTTTGTTCAAGCTGATTGACCCCGCGTTCCCGCCGCGCCGGGGCTTCATCCGCGGGCGTGCGATTCAAAAACGCTTGGAACGCAGCATTGGCGACGTGCGCTTCGAGCAGCTCGCGCGTCCGTTGCGCGTCGTGACGACGCATTTCGACACGCTGGAGCGCGAGGTCTTCAGCGCCGGCGAAGTCTCCTCCGCCGTGCTCGCGAGCTGCGCGATCCCGAGCGTGTTCGTTCCTGTGCGGCTCGGTGGCGAGACCTACATTGACGGCGGCGTTTCGGACCCGTTGCCGGTGGACGTGCTGCGCGAGGCCGGTGTCGAGCGCGTCATCGCCGTGAACATCATCCCGACGCCCGCCTTCCTCCGCTGCGCGCGCGAGCACGAGCGCGAGCAGGTGGACGTGAAGCGCAGCCGCTTCAATTTTCTCCGCCTGTTGAATCAGCAGGTCAACTATTTCGCCTACGGCAACATCCTCGACGTGACCCAGCGCGCCGTCATCGGCGGGCAGATTCGGGCCGCTGAGGACGCTTGCCGTCAGGCTGACGTCGTTCTCCGACCGCTCGCGTGCGACTCGCGCTGGCACGACTTTTCCAATCCCGGCAAATACATCTCGCTCGGCCGCCGCGTGACCGAGGAGAACCTGGCTGACATCAAGCAACTGGTGAACCGAAAGGAGCCAATCCATGAACACGAAACTCCTCGCCACGAACTGGCAGCGGCTGCCTGAAGCCACCATCCGCGCCCTGCAAGCAGATCAGCTCCGCCGCTGGCTGCGCGACACCGTGCTGCCCTTCTCCGCGCACTACCGAGAGCTGTTTCGCCAGCTCAAGCTCACGGCGGAAGACTTCCGCTCACTCGACGACTTGCGCCGTCTGCCCTTTACGAGCAAGGCAGATCTCCTCAACACGCCGGATAATCCCGCCAAGGTTCGTGACTTCCTGCTCGTGCCGGACCGTAACGTCCTTTCGCGCCGCCCGTCGTCGATTCTCCGCGCGCTGCTCCACGGTCGCGAGCACGTCGCGCAAGGTTTTGAAAACGAGTTCCGCCCCATCTTCCTCACGAGCACGACCGGCCGCAGCGCCGACCCCGTGCCGTTCCTCTACACGAACCACGACATCGCGAATCTCCAGCTCGCAGGCGAGCGCGTCTTCGGCGTCTGCGGCGCGCGGCGGGAGGACAAGCTCCTGAACATGTTCCCTTACGCGCCGCACCTGGCGTTCTGGCTCACGCACTACGGCAGCACGAGCTTTGGCGTGTTCACCGCGAGCACCGGCGGCGGCAAGGTCATGGGCACCGAGGGTCAGCTTCGGTTCCTCCGCAAAATTCGCCCCGACGTGCTCATCGGGATGCCGACGTTCGTTTATCACGTCCTGCATCAAGCGGCGGAGGAAGGCGTGCGCTGCGAGAACCTCCGGCGCGTCGTGCTTGGCGGAGAAAAAGTTCCCGACGGCATGCGCTTGAAACTCCGCAACCTCGCCCTCGAACTCGGCGCGCGCGAACTCGATGTGGTGACGACCTACGGCTTCACTGAGGCGAAGATGGCCTTCGCCGAATGCCCCGTGCCCGTGGACGAAACGCCCAGCGGCTACCATCTCTATCCCGACCTCGGCGTTGTCGAAGTTGTGGATCCGAAGACCGGCGAGCCGGTGCCGAACGGCCAGCCCGGCGAGATTGTTTTCACGCCGCTCGACTCGCGCGGGACGGTGGTCCTCCGCTATCGCACCGGTGATTGCATTGACGGCGGTCTCACTTACGAACGCTGTCCGCACTGTGGTCGTCAGGTGCCGCGCCTCGTCGGGAAAATTTCCCGTAGCTCCGCGTTCAAGGAAGTGCAGCTCGACAAAATCAAAGGCACGCTCGTGGACTTCAACGAGCTGGAGCACGTCCTTGATGACGCACCGAACGTCGGTGCCTGGCAGATCGAACTTCGCAAGCAACACGACGACCCTCTCGAAGTGGACGAACTGGTGCTGCACGTCCAGAAGACCAACGGCGCGGACGATGACCACTTCACGCACGACCTCCGCACCCGCCTCATGACGCACTGCGAGATCACGCCGAACCGCATCGAATTCCATTCCGCCGAGCAAATGCGCGACCTCCAAGGCGTCGGCGTGCAACTCAAAGAGCAGAAGCTCGTGGATCATCGCCCGAAGAACAGCGTGCCTGTTGCGGCTCGTCCACTTACAAAGGAGGCCGCATGACCACTCCTCGCCTCGTCATCGTGGACGGCCTCCGCACGCCGTTCTGCAAGATGGGCACTGACCTCGCCGCGCTCGGCGCGGATGAACTCGGCCGCATCGCCACACAGGCATTGCTCACCCGCACCGGCCTTGACCCCGCGCTGATTGACGAAGTCATCTTCGGCTGCGTCGGCCAGCCCGCCGATGCCGCGAACGTCGCCCGAGTCATCGCGTTGCGCGCCGGCATCCCTGAGCACGTCCCGGCCATCACCGTGCATCGCAACTGCGCCTCCGGCCTCGAAGCGCTCACGCAGGCTTACGAGAAGATGTGTTCCGGACGCGGCTCCATCTTCCTCGTCGGCGGCGCGGAGAGCATGAGCAACTATCCGTTGCTCTACACCAAAACGGCGGCGGAAAAGTTCGCAAATCTCGGGCGCGCGAAATCCTTCGTCGAAAAAGCCTCCGCCCTCGCCGCATTTCGGCTCGCCGACTTTAAGCCCCGCATCACGCTTCAGCTCGGCCTCACTGATCCCGTCTGTGGCATGGGCATGGGCGACACCGCCGAGCTGCTCGCGCGCGAGTCCGGTTTGAGTCGCGAGGAGCAGGACGCTTTCGCCCTCGAATCCCACCAGCGCGCCGCCGCCGCGAAGGCCAAGTTCGCCGAAGAAATTTGCCCTGTCTTCAACACCGACCCGAAAGCGCGCAACGCGAAGCCCGTCACCGCCGACAACGGCGTGCGCGAGCAGCAGACGATGGAAGCCCTCGCCAAGCTCCGCCCCGTCTTCGACCGTCGCCACGGCACCGTCACCGCCGGCAACTCGTCCCAAATCACCGACGGCGCGGTCGCGCTGCTCGTGATGACCGAAGAACGCGCGAGCGAGCTGGGCTTCACGCCCATCGGCGCGTTGCTCGGCTATGCCTACGCCGGCTGCGACCCGTCGCGCATGGGACTCGGCCCCGTGTTCGCCATCGCGAAGGCCGAGGAGAAGACCGGCCTCGCCGTGAACTACGCCGACCTCGTGGAAATCAACGAAGCCTTCGCCGCGCAGACACTCGCGGTGCTGAAGTGCTGCGAGTCGGAGAAGTTCGCGAAGAAGATGTTGAACCGCGCCTATCCCGTCGGCGAAATCCGCCGCGAGCGGCTCAACGTGAACGGTGGTGCCATCGCGCTCGGCCATCCCGTCGGCGCGACCGGCGCGCGCCTCGTGCTGACGAGCTTGAAGGAATTGAAACGGCGAAACCTAAAACGCGCGCTTGTCTCCGTCTGCGTCGGCGGCGGCCAAGGCGCGGCCATCTGGCTGGAGGCGTTATGAATCTGCGACCGCAACCGAACCCCGTGCCGGCGATTTGCAATCGCCGTCCGGAGCGTTCGGTGCAGCGCGAGTGCGATTGGGGGAACGCGTTGAGTTTGGGCGGGCCTTTCCCCCTCACCCCGGCCCTCTCCCTCCGGGAGAGGGGGAAAGTCAGTCAGCCATCGAAGTGCTTCGGCGTCCTTGTTGGACAAGCGCGGAATGCGTCGCTCCCTCTCCCGGCGGGAGAGGGCCGGGGTGAGGGGGAAGGGAGCGGACTAACTACCGCAGCCTCCCGTCCCAGCATCCGCGCATTCGCCGATTTTCACCCCCAACCGGAGGACCAGCCATGAGCACCGCGACCTTGCCTCCCCCAACTCAGCTTTCCCTTAACGTGATGAACGAACCCAAGCCATCGCCCGCGCCCGCGCCGCGCGAGTTCAAAAACATCCGCCGCGAAGTCACCGCCGCCGCCATCGCCGTCCTCACCTTCGACCGGCCCGATTCCGCCGCGAACATCTTCGACCGCGCCACGTTGGAGGAACTCAACGCGCACCTCGATGCCATCGAGCGCGACTCCGCTTTGCGCGGCGTCGTGCTCACGAGCGCGAAGCCAAGCATCTTCATCGCGGGCGCGGACTTGCACGCACTCTCCACTGCGCCGATGAACGCGCTGCGCGAGATGGTGGAGTTCGGCCAGCGCGTGTTCAGCCGGCTCGCGGCGCTGCCGTTGCCGACGGCGGCGGCAATTCACGGCGCGTGTGTCGGCGGCGGCTTCGAGGTCTGCCTCGCGTGCGATTTCCGCCTCGCCACGCCGGACAAGGCGACGAAACTTGGTCTGCCCGAAGTGCAACTTGGCATCCTGCCCGCGTGGGGCGGCAGCACGCGGCTTCCGCGTCTCATTGGGCTGCCCGCCGCGTTGAACCTCATCCTCGCCGGCAAGACGGTTGGCGGGAAACAAGCGCTCAAACTCGGCATGGTGGACGATCTTGTGCCGCACG
The DNA here is from genome assembly GCA_964478755.1 of uncultured Klebsiella sp. Classification (GTDB taxonomy): domain Bacteria; phylum Verrucomicrobiota; class Verrucomicrobiia; order Limisphaerales; family SXTU01; genus SXTU01. Next base: position 5,385 of record CAYZJP010000020.1, on the reverse strand, counting down.
AGAAGCTGCTCGCCGTCGCGCTCGCGAAGGTCGCGAAGGCCGGCCGTAAGCCACACCGCTCCACGCCGCTGACGATGCGCGCGAAGAACAACGCGCTCGTCGGAAACCTCATCTCGATGTGGACGCAGCCGAAGCTGTTCAAGAAGACGCGCGGCCATTATCCCGCTGTGCTCAAGGCGCTCGAAGTAGTGACGCTCGGCGTGAGCCGCTCCGAGGAACGCGCGTTGAAGCTCGAAGCCGACGCCTTCTGTCAGCTCGCGCAGACCGAGGCGGCGAAGAATTTGATTCGCGTCTTCTTCCTCCAAGAGCGGGCGAAGAAGCTGACGTTCACCCCGTCTGTCGCCGTTTCAGAAAAAAGCGCGTCGAAGGGCAGCAAGGTCGAGCGCGCCACCGTCATCGGCGCGGGCATCATGGGCGGCGGCATCGCGCAGTGGCTCGCGGCTCGCGGCGTGTCCGTGCTGTTGCGAGACATCAACACCGACGCTGTCGGGCGCGGCATGGCGGGCATCGGCAAGCTCTTCGCCGATGGAGTGAAGCGTCGCACGTTCACGCCGGTCGAGGCGCGCGCGGCGATGGATAGAATTTCGCCGGTTGTTGAACTGCCTTCGCTCCGTCGCGCGGATGTCATCATCGAAGCGGCGGTGGAGAAGATGGATTTGAAGAAGGATATTTTCCGCAAACTCGAACAGCTCGCCGGAACGGACACGATTCTTGCGACCAACACCTCCGCGCTGTCCGTCACCGAGTTGGCCGAGAGCCTTTCCGCGCCCGAGCGCGTCGTGGGCATCCACTTCTTCAACCCGGTGCACCGGATGCAGCTCGTGGAGGTCATCCACACGCGGCACACGGATCCTGAAGTGACGCGCCGCGCGCTCAAGTTCGTGCAGCAGATGGGCAAGCTCCCTGTGCTTGTAAAGGACAGCCCCGGCTTCGTGGTGAACCGCGTGCTGATGCCGTATCTCGTCGAGGCGGCGCGGCTCTTCGAGATGGGCGCGGAGGTCGCGGACCTCGACGAGGCGATGCTGGATTTCGGAATGCCGATGGGTCCGCTGCGGCTCGTGGACGAAGTGGGCACGGATGTCTCGCTCCATGTGGCCGAGACGCTCGCGAGCAATTACCACCGGCGCATGGCCGTGCCGGAAGTTCTCTCTCGACTCGTGAAAGGCGGCCAGCTCGGACGCAAGTCGGGCGAGGGTTTTTACCTCCATCGCGGCAAGGAAGCCGTGGCGAGCGAGGACGCCGCGCGCTTCGTGAAGGACGACTCCACCGCCAATCTCGATCGCGTGGACCTCGAACTGCGCATGGTGTTGCTCATGGTGAACGAGGCTGCGCGCTGCGTGGAGGAAGGCATCGTGAGCGGGCCGGAGGACGTGGACTTCGCAATGATCATGGGCGCGGGCTTCGCGCCGTTCCGTGGCGGGCCGCTGCGTCACGCGGACACAGTCGGCGTGGCGAACCTCGTGCGCGAGATGAACCAGCTCGTGGACGACGGCGAGGAACGATTCGCCCCGTGCGCGCTGCTGAAAGATTTGGCTGCGAAAGATGGCAAACTCTACCCGGAGAAAGGAGTCTTGTTATGAAAACACTCGAACCTCCCACCATGGAACCACGCCCCACCCCACCCGCTGACGACGGCGCACAGGTCATTGACACGTCGAAGATGAACGCCGGCCAGCGCGCCGCGCTTGAGCTGACCGAGTCCGCGCGCGATGCCGCGTCGGAGAAAGGCAGCTTCGCCGCGAACCTCTTCGTGGGCCGCTACGAACTTGACCGACTGCTGCCGTTCCCCGCGCAATCGCACGAGGACCGCGACCAGGGCGACGCCTTCCTCGCGCGGCTCGACGCCTTCCTCCGCGCCAACGTGGACCCGGACGAGATTGACCGCACCGGAGAAATTCCCGACGAAGTCATCGCGGGCCTCGCGAAGCTCGGCGCGTTCGGCATCAAGATTTCGCCGCAGCTCGGCGGGCTGGGCCTCTCGCAGACGAACTACTGCCGCGCGGCGGTGCTGCTCGGCAGCTATTGCGGCAACCTCGCCGCGCTCGTGTCGGCGCACCAGAGCATTGGCGTGCCGCAGCCGCTCATTCTCTTCGGCACCGACGAGCAGAAGGCGAAGTGGCTGCCGCGTTGTGCGAAGGGCGAGATTTCCGCCTTCGCGCTCACCGAGCCGGGCGTCGGCTCGGACCCTGCGACGCTCCAGACGCGCGCCGAGCCGACCGCCGACGGCCAGCACTTCGTCATCAACGGCGAGAAGCTCTGGTGCACGAACGGGTTGAAGGCCGGCGTGCTCGTCGTGATGGCGCAGACGCCGCCGAAGCTCGTGAACGGCAAGGAGCGCAAGCAGGTCACGGCGTTCATCGTGGACATGGACACGCCGGGCATCGAAATCGCGCACCGCTGCCGCTTCATGGGTCTGCGCGCGCTCTACAACGGCGTGGTGCGCTTCACTGACGTGAAGGTGCCACGTGCGAACATCATCCTCGGCGAGGGCAAGGGCTTGAAAGTCGCGCTCTCCACGTTGAACACCGGTCGGCTCACGTTGCCCGCCGCTTGCACGGGGCTTGCGAAACGTTGCCTCGAAGTCAGTCGCAAGTGGTCCGCCGAGCGCGTGCAGTGGGGCGCGCCCATCGGCAAGCACGCTGCCATCGCGGACAAACTCGGGCGTATGGCCGCGAACATCTTCGCAATGGAGGCGATGACGCTCTACACCGCGAGCCTCGTGGACCGCGACAAGAAGGCCGACATCCGCCTCGAAGCCGCCATGTGCAAACTCTGGGGCAGCGAGCGTGCGTGGGAGATCGTGGACGACACGATGCAAATCCGTGGTGGGCGCGGCTACGAGACCGCGCAGTCGCTCAAGGAGCGCGGCGAGGAACCCATCGCCGTCGAGCGCTTTCTGCGCGACTGCCGCATCAACACCATCTTCGAGGGCAGCAGCGAAATCATGCGCCTCTTCATCGCGCGCGAGGCGCTGGACCCGCATCTGAAAGTGGCAGGCGCGGTGCTGAACTCACAGTTGCCCCTGGGCGTGCGTGCCGGGGCCGCCATGAAAGCCGGACTCTTCTACGCAGGTTGGTATCCGCGCCAATGGCTGCCGTCGCTCGGCTCCGTCGCCGCCCGCTCGCCGCTTACGAAGCATCTCAAGTTCGCGCGGCGCACAGCGAAGGAACTCGCCCGGTCGCTCTTCCACGCGATGGCCTTGAATGGGCCGAAGCTCGAGAAGCAGCAGCCCCTGCTCGGGCGCTTCGTGGACATCGGCACTGAAATCTTCGCGCTCACTGCGACGTGTGCGCGGGCCGAGGCGAAGTTGAAAGAAGCGAAGAGCCTTGAAGAAAAGGAGTCGCTCCTCCAGCTCGTGGAATGTTTTTGCCAGCAGGCCCGGCTGCGCATCGCGCGGCACTTCGACGGCCTGCATCACAACGCCGACCGCGCTGGTTACAAGCTCGCGCAAGGCGTTCTCTCGGGCCGGCTCGGCTGGCTCGAAGATGGAATTGTCGCTCGCAAGTAGCGGGCGATGCCCTGCCGAGCGGCAAGCCCGGCACCCGGTCGCGCTTCTCTGTCCCCCGCGGCCGGGTTTCTCATTTCCCGTGCCGGCGATTTGTAATCGCCGTCCGAGACGGGCAGCAGCTTGAGGAGGCTTCGTGCATTCCACGCGTCGGGCGGCGATTACAAATCGCCGGCACGGGTCACGGCGGCAGGTAGCCCTTCGCCAGTTCGCGGAACAACGCGACTTGTTCCGCTTCCCACACGGGGCCACGACCGAACTCGTTGGTCAGCAGCGCCGCCACGGCGGGCGCTGCCTCAGCCGCTGCCCTCGCATCGAGCAGCAGCGACCGGGAGCGGCGCGCGAGCACATCCTCCACCGTGCGCGCCATCTCGTGCCGGACGGCGTGCAGCGTGTCATCGGCAGTGAGCGGCAGATCGGGATGCAAGCGACGGGCGGGTGCCGTCATGCCACCGGGAGCCATGACGGTTTCGGAAGCGGACTTGCCGCTGCTCGGGCGCGTGTCAGCGAGCGACAGACGCTCAGTCGCGCATGGCTTCGGCGGCAGGCCGGCAAGCTCCATCGCCTTGTCCACGGCGTCGGCGGCCATCTTGCGATAGGTCGTCCACTTGCCGCCGGTGATGGTGAGCAGGCCGCTTGGCGACACGAGCACGATATGGTCGCGTGGCAAGGCGGCGGTGGACTTGTGGCCGGGCATTTTCACCAGCGGACGCAGACCGGCGGAGACGCTGAGAATGTCGCTCTTGGTCGGAGCCTTCGCGAGATATTGCGAGGCGTGTTCAAGGAGGAACTCGATCTCCGTCGCGAGTGGGCGCGGCTCCAATGGCGTCTCGGAAACTGGCGTGTCCGTCGTGCCGACGAGCACGCGGTTGTGCCACGGGATGACGAAGAGCACACGCCCGTCGTCGGTGCGCGGGACCATGAGCGCGGTGTTGCCGTCGAGGAAGTGGCGCGGCAACACGAGGTGTGCGCCCTGGCTCGCGGCGATAACAGGAGGTGCGTCCGCCTCGGCCATGCACCGCACGGCGTCCGTGAACGGTCCGGTGGCGTTGATGACGACGCGGGCGTGGAGGGAGAACTCCTTCCCGGACTCCGTATCGCACACCCGCGCGCCACAGATGCGACCAGCTTTCTTCAACAGCGAAACCACGCGCACGTAGTTCGCCACACTTGCACCAAGGTTGGTCGCGATTTGCGCCAGGGCGAGGGCGAGCCGCGCGTCGTCGAACTGGCCATCGAGATAGCGGATGCCGCCGCGCAGGCCGGGCGATTTCAAGTTTGGCGAGCAGCCCAGGGCCTCGGCTCGTGACAAATGCCGTGATGGCTCCAGGCCAAGTTCGCCGGCGAACCGGTCGTAGAGCTTTAGCCCGAGGCCGTAATAAGACGCTTCCCACCAGCGATAGCAGGGCACGACAAACGCGAGCGGATGCACGAGGTGCGGCGCGTTGCGCAGAAGCAGCCCGCGCTCGCGCAACGACTCCCGCACCAGTGCGAAGTTGCCCTGCTTCAGGTAGCGGAAGCCGCCGTGGATGAGTTTCGTGCTCCGGCTCGAAGTTCCTTTTGCAAAATCACTCTGCTCGACCAGCGCGGTCTTCAGCCCGCGCGACGCAGCGTCGAGCGCAACGCCCAGACCCGTCGCGCCGCCGCCGATGACGAGCACGTCCCAGAGTGTGGGCTGCTCCAGCAAGGCGGCGATGGCCTGCGTGCGATTCACGGCGCGAGGTTACGCGGCGGCGGGCATTTGGCCAGCGCAGGAGAAATAGGGATTGAAAGCGGGCGGACGGCTTCTAGTATGCCCCCGCCTTGTCGTCCGCGACATGGCGCAATGGTTCGGGGCGTAGCGTAGCTTGGTAGCGCGTCTGAATGGGGTTCAGAAGGTC
>CAYZJP010000019.1:0-56586 GCA_964478755.1 uncultured Klebsiella sp. | reverse complement strand
GCCGGACGCGTCCCGGCGCGGCTCCTGCAGGACCGGACGTTGGCGGATCGCCTCGGGGCGAGTCCCGCGCGCGACGCGAAGGCGCGGCTGGCCGCGCTGGTGAAGAACCTGCCGCCCGCCGACGTGCAGTTGCAGAAACAGATTGAGGCGAAGCGCGCGGAGTTCAAGCCGCAGCAGGCCAGCGCCGCGCGCGGAGCGGAGGTCTTCACGAAGGCGTGCGCCGTGTGCCATCAGCTCGGTGGCCAGGGCGCGCTGGTGGGGCCGCAGTTGGATGGCATTGGCGGCCGGGGCCTGGAGCGGTTGCTGGAGGACATTCTTGATCCCAACCGGAATGTGGACAAGGCGTTCCGCACGACGGTCTTCGTGCTCAAGGACGGCGAGAGTGTGAGCGGCCTCATGCGCCGCGAGGAAGGCGCGACGTTGGTGTATGCCCTGGCGAACGGACAGGAGGCGCGCGTGGCAAAGGCGGACGTGAAGGAGCGCCGCGAGACGGAGACATCGCTGATGCCGGCGAACTTCATCGAGGCGCTGCCCGCCGGCGAGCTGAATGACCTGCTGGCGTTCCTGCTCGGGCAGCGGGGGAAGTGAGGGGGCTGTCGAGGACTCACGCCATGTCCACCAACTCGCGTCCGCGCTCGTTGCCGATGCGCAACGGGTCGGCGGTGACGGGCTTCTTCGCGGGGAGGACGAGCCACGCTTCGAGGAAGAGGAAGGCCAGCATGCCGAGGAGGAAGAGCCGCCAGATTTCCCCCTGCAACGCGTCGCTGCGGGCGGTGCGCTCTTGCAAGAGTTGCAGCGGCAACGGGCCGAGCAGGTTCTTCGCGGTCTCGGCGGTGATGAGCGCGCGGTCGTCTTCGGCAGCCGGGCGGTTCACGGCGAGCAGACGTTCGCCCGCGCGATAGACTCCGGCGTGGAGCAAAATGTTTTTCCCAGCGACGCCGTCCACGCTGGCCCATTGTTTCGCGCGGTCGAGCGCGCTGAGTTCGCCGCAGGCGGCCATGGTCTCCTGATTCAGGCGGCGCGCGCCGGTCTGGAGGAGGCGTTGCAACATCGGGACGAGCACGGGGCCGTCGCCGAGCGTGGACCAGTCATCGTGCGGGAGCGTGGCGAGGAAGAAGAACTGGCCCCGGCCCAACGCGCGACGCGTGAGCAGCGGCGAGCCGTCAGCAAAGGAAGCGAGCGCGGTAGGATCGCCGGTGATGGCGGCGCGGCGAGTGATTTCGAGGTCGGCGAGCGGAAGGCTCAGGCCTTCGTCGGTCTTCGCGAGCGGGCCTTCCTGCTGTTCCCACTTGGCGACTTTGAACGGCTTGTCGGCGGATGCGGATTGCGAATCAGCCCAGCCGAGGCCGAGGAATTTCCCAGTGTCCGCGCGGCCCGGCGGGAGGAACAGCACGGCACCGCCCTCCTCGATAAAGCTGCGGAGGCGCTTCTCGCCGGCGGCGTCGGGCAGCGGCGCGTGCCAGATGAGCAGCGAGGCGTCGGTGGCGGCGCGCTCGGTCCACGCGGCGGGCGTGAGCACTTCGGCGGGCTGGCGCGTGGCCGGCGAGAGCGCGGCGAGCTGGGCGTTGCGGATGAGCGTGGGCTGGTCGCTCACGACGGCGGCGCGCACAGCGGAGTCGGAGCCGAAGACGAAGTAAGCCGCGTTGTCGCGAGCGTTCGCGTCGGCGGGAAGTTCGAGCGCGCCCCAGCCGAGGCCCTTCGCCGCGCCGCCGAGTTCAACCTTGTGCCGCCAGCGCAACGCCGCACCGTCCATGTCGAGTTCGGTCTGCGACTTCACGCCGTTGAGCGTGAGCGCGAGCGGGAAACGCGCGGTGCCGTTGGTCGCGTTGCGCGCGAGGTCGAGCGCGAGGGACAGCTCCGCGCCGTCGGGCCGCGCGCGGCGGAAGACCTCGGCGAGCGTGGCGGAGATGTTCGGCTCGCGGTCGTCGTCGAAGGCGAGCAAGCGCACACGGACGCGCTGCGGGAGCTTGGCGAGCTGCGCGGTGACGGTCTTCCAACGCTCGTCGTCCGGGAGCCAGTTGCTGCGCTGAAGGTCGGAGGCGAGCCAAAGCTCGGCGGCCCCGGCGCGGTTTTCGACGAGCCAGTTGTGCGCGAGTTGGAGCAGCGTTGGCAAATCAGCGGCGGTGTCCGTCGGGCCAGTGAGGATGGGGTCGAGCAGGGACTTGGCGTTGGCGAGTTGCTGCGGCGTGCGCGTGGCGGAGTCGAGCAAGACGAGATGGGACTTGTCCTGAAACTCGCGCGCGGCCTCGGCGAGGAGTTTCACGGCTTGCTCGCGCTTGGTGACGGTTTGGCCCGCGAGGCGCGATTCCATGCTGGCCGAGCGGTCGAGCACGATGACGATGACATCGGGCGCGGGCGAGAGCGTCCAGCCGAGCCAGCCGCCGGCGAGCGGTCGCGCGATGAAGAGCACGAGCGCAAGCACGGCGAGCGTGCGGAAGAGCAGGACGAGCCACTGGCGGAGCTTGGCGTGGCTGGTGGAGGCGCGCGTGGCCTGGAGCAGGAACATCATCGCCGCCCACGGCTGCGGTTTGTGGCGGAGGCGGTTGATGAGGTGGATGATGACCGGCACCAAGACCAGCGGGAGGCCCCAGAGAAGGTAGGGTTGGAGGAAAGTCATTTGGCGGGCCGGCGCTGACTCTCAAATAGTTTGTCGAGTGCTCGCGAATGTCGCTTCATGATGGGGTTGGATAGCTTCAGGGCGAGAACGGGAAGTAAGCTCAACACCACTTGGAGGAATACGTATCCTGCGCCCAAGTCCGCAATCGCCAGCGGAGTGAAAGCACCAGCGGTCAACAAACGCCAAAGCCAAACCAGCCCCGCCGTGCCAGCAATCAAATAGACACCTGGCTCAAGGCGGGGCACTTCTCGCCGGAACATTTCCCGGGTGGGAATCACTGTGACTGAAACTAGGCAGAGGAAAGCTAGTCCGTCGGACAGCGACGGCACTTCTTGCACAAAAGTTGCGAGGACTGGCGTCATCGCTTGGGTATCCCGTGGATGTAGTGGTCGTGCTGCTCGGCGAAGTCAGCCGGCATGGGCGGCACCTGCGCGGCGATTTCGAGCAGGCGACGCGTGCGCTCGTTCAGGGGCTTGGCCTCGGCCAGTTGGGAAACCTGAACACGCTCACCGTCGCGAAGCTTCGCCTCGGGAGGAAGCTTCACCACGCCGTTTTCGACTGTGCCGATGTAGCTCATGGCTTTGTCCGTTGTTGGCGGCAAGGTAGTCGGCGCGGGCGCGGCCAGCAATGCGGTTTTTCCCGTCAGTGCGCCCCGACAAGGTGCGCGCGTTCCGTGAGGAAGTCGGCGAGCACCTTGCCCGGCGCGGCGTCAGTGACGACTTCGCGGTAGTCGGCGTTGAATTCGAGGCAGGCCTGGCGGAGGCGGGCGCGGTGGGCGTCGAAGGCGCGGAGGTATTCGTCGCGCACCATCGCCGGTTCGGTCACGAGGCTGAAGGGGCTTTCCAAATCCTGGAAGCGCAGCGGGCGGTCGAACTTGAACTCCAGCTCCATCCGGTCCAGCAGGTGGAACACGGCGAGGTCGTGCTTCTGGAAACGCAGGTGTTGCAGGCAGGCGAGCAGCGGCTCCAGTTCGCAGAAGAAATCGGAGAACACGATGACCAGCGCGCGGCGGCGGATTTTCTCGGCGAGGTCGTGAAGGGATTGGAGCAGCGTGGTGGGGCCGCGTGGCTCGAGGGATTCGAGGGCGTTGAGGATTTCCTGCAAGTGCGCCGGGTTGCGACGCGGAGGAAGTTCGGGCGGAGATTTCTCGCCCACGCAATAAAGTCCCGCAGCATCGCCCTGCTGCACGGCGAGGTAGGCGAGCGTGCCGGCGAGCTGGCGGGCGAAGGCGAACTTGCTCGGCGTGTCTTTGCCCGCGAAGCCCATCGAAGCGCTGGCGTCGAGGATGAGGCAGCAGCGGAGGTTCGTGTCCGCCTCGAACTCCTTCATGTAGTAGCGGTCGGTGCGGCCCAGCACGCGCCAGTCGAGACGGCGGAGGTCGTCGCCGGGCACGTAGCTTCGATACTCGGCGAACTCGACGCTGGAGCCGCGGTGCGGGCTTTTGTGGTGGCCGGAGACGCTGCCCTCCATCGCGAAGCGTGACACCAGCGGCAGGTGCGCGAGCTGGGCGAGCACGGCGGCGTCGAGGAAGGAGTGGGGTTTGTTTTCCAAGCGGACTTCAGGCGGGGGCAAGTTGGCTTTTCCAACGCGCGGCGGCGGCCCGGAAGGCGGCTTCGTGCTCGGGCCAGTCGTGCAGCGTGGCGGGGTCGAAGTCCGCGCCACTGGGCCAGACGAGCGTGTGCGCCTCGGGGTCGAGCCGGACCTGCGCAAACACGACGGGGTCGCTCAACGGGCCGAACAACTCACCGGCCAGCACGGGCGCGAAGTTGATGACGCGCTCCAAGCCGTCGGCAAACCTGACGCGCAATGTGAACGGCGCGACCAGCTCGAAGGCGTTCACCCGATGGATGGCGTGTTGCATGGCGGCAGCTTACACCAACGGGCGGATGGGGAAAGGCTTTCGTCCCTGCTGCAAGAGGTTCCAGTCGTTGAGCAGTTCCTCCTGATGCAGCTCCGCCCATGCCTCGACGAGCCGCTGCTGGCGGGTGGGCAGGGAGCCGGAGAGCAGGTTCACCGGCGAAATGGTGAACACCGCCGCGTGCTCCTGATAGTAGGCATGGAAGTGCGCCGCGTGATGTTGTCCGCCTGCCTCGAAATACATACGGATGACGATGCCGAAGAAGCGGGAGAGTTCGGGCATAACTTCCGTTGCTATTTCTTGGCCGCCTCGCTCCGCAGCTCTCCCAGCAGCCGTTCAATGATCTTCGGACTGGTCACGCCTTCGGTCTGTGCTTGGAAGTTGGTCAGGATACGGTGTGTCAACACTGGCTGGGCGACGGCTTCGATGTCTTCCATGCGGACGAGGTAGCTGCCGTTGAGGACGGCGTGGGCCTTCGCGCCGCGAATGAGATACTGCACGGCGCGCGGGCCGGCACCCCACGTCACCCACTTCTTGATCCACGCGGGCGCGGAGGTGTCGTCGGGGCGCGTCATGCGGACGAGTTCGACGGCGGTGTCGTAAATGTGGTCGGGCACGGGCACGCGCTGGATGAGCTGCTGGAAGGCGATGACTTGCTCGCCGGTGATGAGCTTTCCCAACGCGGCGGGCGCATTGCCGGTGGTGACGCGCGCGATCTGCCGCTCCTCCTCCATGCTCGGGTAATGCACATGGATGAAGAACATGAAGCGGTCGAGCTGCGCTTCGGGGAGCTGGTAAGTGCCTTCCTGCTCGATGGGATTTTGCGTCGCGAGCACGAAGAACGGCTCGGGCAGTTTGAAGACCTTGCCGCTGGCCGTGACCTTGTGCTCCTGCATGGCTTCGAGCAGCGCGGACTGCGTCTTGGGCGGCGTGCGGTTGATTTCGTCGGCAAGCACGATGTTGGCGAACAGCGGACCTTTGATGAAGACGAAGGCGCGTTTGCCGGGCTGGTCGGTGTCTTGCAAAATGTCCGTGCCGGTGATGTCGCTGGGCATCAAGTCGGGCGTAAATTGAATGCGGTTGAACTGGAGGCTCATCACTTCGGCGAGCGCGTGAACCATCGTGGTCTTGGCGAGACCGGGCACGCCCATGAGCAACGCATGACCGCGCGAGAGGATGGCGATGAGCAGCTCCTCGATGACCGCCTCCTGACCGATGATGACCTTGGCGACTTCGGCGCGAAGCTGCGCATGGAGCGTGCGCATCGCGTCAATGGCCGCGACATCGGCATCGGAGACTTGCGGAGGGGGCGAAGTGGCGGCGGTTGCGTCAGGCATAGTGAGAAGGCGAATTTTGCGGCGGACTGTAGCGGCGGTGGAACGGAGTGTAAAAGAGTTTCACCGCCGAAAGATGAGCCGGGCGCGCGGCGGGACTTGATCAACAACCAGCCCGGTGTCGGCCTGCGTGACTTTCAGGTCGGCGGGCTGGACAGATTGCAAGCGCCATCCAGCCGGAACCTGGAGCGGCAGGCCGTTGAACGGTTGTGGCGCAGTGAGTGTGACGGCGGCGAAGTTTGAGGAGAGTTCCACGTCCACGGCGACTTCATTGCGGGCGCTCCACCACGAGGCGAAGTCATTCACGGTGCCGAACCACGCGACGGATTTCAGCGCGGCGACGAAGTCGCGCTCGAACTGGAGCTTGTGTCCGGTGATGTCCGGATGGATGAGCACGTTCATCAGGCCACCGTAGCGGGCCAGCTCGCGCGCCACGTCGAGCGCGGCTTGGACGCGCTGGCCGAGCGGCGGTTTCTCCTCGTCCTCGATGGTCACGGGGAACTCGAAGATCGGCGTCTCGGCGGCGCGCGCGCGGTCGAAGTTAAGCTGGAACGGCAGATGCGTGAGCGAGTCGTTCGCTGTGACCGATGAGCTGTGACGGTAGCCGGCGGCGACAAGCGCCTGCGGCAGCGAGTAGGGATTGCTCAAGTGGCCCGGCCGGAACGAGACGACTTCCTGCCCGCCGAACTTCTCCAGCAGAAACTTGCTCACGCGCAATTCGCCGAAGACCGAGCCACCGGTGGTCAAGATCGGCGTGCGGACAAACGGCTGGTAATCCGGATAGCGCTCCGCACCCGTGCCAAGCGGGAAGCGCGAGAAGACCTTCGAGTGGCAAACAGTGTGACTGGCCAGCTCGTGGCCGAGCGCGCGGAGGCGTTGCAACACGGGCGGCGCGGTGTCGTTGAAGAACGCCACGTCGTTGAAGTCGCGAAGATATTTGACCTGCGTGAAGTAGGTCGCGCGCACGCCGACGCTGGCCTCGTATTCCGCGTAGGCCATTGCGTTCGTCAGCGAACGTTCATAGTCCACATCGTGCGTGATGAGCACGGGCAGTTGTCGGCCGAACGGCACCGTGCCAAGCGTGACGGGCGCGGCTGCGGTGGCGACGTAGAGTTCCTTCAGCAGCCGCAGCACCACGTCAAGTGACGGCTCGAACTGGTTCACGTAGGCGCGCGCGATGCCTTCCTCGCGGTTGTTGTAGCCGAGCAAAAGCAAGTAGCCGGGATCGAAGCCGAGCGCGCAAGCGTAGCCGGCCTCCCACGGTCGCAGGAGGATGGCGGCGCTGCCGTCCTCGTAGATCGCCAGCGGCGGCACGGCGGGCTGGGTGTAATGATACTTGCCCGCGATGGCGGCAGGATTTTTCGGTGCGGCCACGCGGATGACGCGCTCGCGTTGGTGCGTGAAGCCGGCGGTCAGCGGGTGCTGCGTTGGGAAGCCGATTTCGTAGTGCTGCTGCGAAGCAACGGCCTGCTGGAAACCGAAAGTGTTTTCCAGCCCGCCGCCGAGGACGTTCGCCGCGATGAGCGTCCCGCCGGTGCGCGGGTGCGCGGCGAGCGCGCGCAGCTCCGGCGCGGTCAGCACGGCTCCGGACAACTGCGGATATACGAGCACGACGCGGTGCGTGAGCGCCTGCGCGGTGTTCGTGGTGAGCAGGAACGGCACGCCGATGCTGCGCAGCCCGTGCGCGAGCCCGAGCCACGCGGAGTTCGTGTCGGTGAGCAGGACGGCGAGACGGTTCGTTCCGCCCACGCTGTAGCGCCGCCAGTCCGTCGGCACCAGCGGCGCAATTTGCGAGACATTCGTCGGCCCGACCACGCCGGGGAAGCGGTGCATCTCGACAGCGGGCGCTGGCGGGGGCGTTACTGCTCTTTTTTCAACTGGCGGTTGTGCCGGCGCGGGTTTGGGTTTCTCCAGCGACTTGAACGCCTGCCGCGCCGTCCACGCGAGCAGCGCCACGGCAACCGCGCCGGCGAAGATGAAGTAGAGCCAGTTCCGTTTCACGCGGTGGCGGGAATGGTTGACGGAACGGTGTCAGGCACGGCGCGAGTTGTTAGCACATGAAGCCCGCAAGCGTCGAGCGCGCGGGCGGCGGCGGCGAAGTTTGTTGCTGAAAATACATCCAGCGCTGATAGCTTCGGGCAACAAGCATCGGGCCTCGTCACTGCGGGGAACCCAGCGTCAACCATGCACATGATCGTCATCGCCTGCGCACTTCTGTCCGCGACGCTCGTCGCCGCCGCGCAGGGCACCGCCTCTGCGGAGGGCATCGTCACGCTGCCGAAGCCGGCGGCGCAGGCGAAACTCAACCCGCGCTACCCCGGCCAGGCTGGCGCGTTCGTCGCGCCCGAGCCGCCGACCGCAGTCGTTTTCCTCGAAGGCGCGCCGCTGCCCGCCGAGGACCAGCCCGGCACCAATGTTGTCCAAGTGGTGCAAAAGGGGATGCAGTTCGGGCCGGGCCTCATCGCGGTGCGGAAGGGCACACGCGTCGAGTTCCCAAACGGCGACGACTTTTACCACAACGTCTTCTCTTACTCGAAGGCCAAGCGCTTCGACCTTGGACGCTTCCTGAAGGACGAGAAACCCGCCGCCGTGACGTTCGACCAGCCGGGCGTGGTGAAGCTCTACTGCGAAATCCACGAACACATGCGCGGCACGATTGTCGTGCTCGACACGCCTTACTTCGTGAAGACGGACACGAACGGCGTCTATCGGCTTACGGGCCTGCCCGCCGGGCAGTTCAAGCTCAAGGCCTGGGTTGACGACAAGCTGGTTTACGAGCGGCCCGTCGAACTGAAGCCCGGCGAAACCGCCCGCGTCAACTTCCCCGGCCCTTAGCCGCCATGCCGCGCCTCAGCTTCCGCTTCAAGCTCCTCTTCGCGATGATGCTCGTCGTGGGCGGCGTGTCGGGCGTGACGCTTTACCTCACGCAGATGCGCGTGCAGGCCGCCTACGAGAAGCTCTTCAAGGACAAGCTCGAGGCGCAAATCACCTACGTTCCACGCGAGCAGGAGCTGCGCATCGGCAGCATCAAGGCCGAGTGCGAGAAACTTGCGAAGTCCGTCCGCATCATCGCCGCCCTCAGCGACAGCGATGCTCAGAAGCTTTACCAAGTGGGGCGTGACGAGTTGAAAATCATCCTCCGCACCGAGGAAAACCTTCCGAACGATGACGGCGCCTCCGAAGCCACCAACGCCCCCACGCCGCCGCCCGCTCCGCCCGCTCCCATCGCGGAAGCCATCAAGCAAAAGATGAAGAAGGCGGCGGGCGGGCGGGCGGTGACTCCCGCCAAGCAGCCTTACCTCGGCTTCCTCGACGCGGAGGGCAAGGTCGTTCCGATTCCGGAAAATTCGCGGCTGCTCACACCGGACCGCCGCCGGTTTCACGAGCGGCTCACGCGCTTCGGCCCGATGGTTTCCAAGCTGGAATCGCAGCAGGTGGGCTATCTGGACCTCGGCGCGGACCGGCTCACCGAGGTCATCGTCACGCCCGTGCGCGACGGCGGGCAGACCGTCGGGGCCGTGGTCTATGGCATTCAGTTCTTCGACATCGCCTCCGCTGTCACCGAGAAGGTCATCAGCGACGTGAGCGACATCGAGAGCGGCACCTGGCTGGAGGGCAAGCTCTACACCCGCACCATCCCGGCGGAGATTCGCACCGAGCTTTCCCGCCAGCTTACGGAAGAAGTCGCCCGGCATCCCGAGCCGCGCGATGACTTCATCGTCAACATCCATGACATCCCGCACCGCGTGTTTTACACCGCGCTCAACGAAGGCTCGCTCCTGCCCGTGGCCTACAAGATCGGGCTTTACTCCTGGAAGGAGGCGCTCGAGGCGCAGGCCGTGCTGCGCCGGCAGATCCTGGGCTTCAGCACGGCGGCGCTCGTGGGCGCGCTCATCGTGAGCCTGCTGCTGGCGCATGGCCTGTCCGTGCCCATCCGCGAACTGGTGGGCGGCACCGAGCAGATCAGCAAGGGCAACTTCGCCGTGCAGGTGCCTGTGCGTGGGCAGGACGACCTCGGCCAGCTCGCGCAGTCCTTCAACGAGATGGCCGCCGGCCTCGCGCTCAAGGACAAGTATCACAGCATCCTGCACACGATTGCCGACAAGGATGTGGCCCAGCAGCTCCTCGAAGGCAAAATCGCGCTCGGGGGCGAGCTGCGCGAGGCCACCGTGATGTTCTGCGACATCCGCGGCTTCACCGCGCTCACGCAGAACATGAACCCCGCCGAGGTCATCGCCCTGCTCAACGAGCACATGACGGTGCTCACCAAGGTCGTCACCGATCACCACGGCGTCGTGGACAAGTTCATCGGCGATTCGATCATGGCCATCTTTGGCGCGCCCAAGAGCTACGGGAACGACGCGCTCAACGCCGTTCGCTGTGCGGAACACATGATGGCGGCGCGCGCCAAGCTCAACGACACTTCGCACTACAAACTCCAGATGGGCATCGGTCTCGCTTCCGGACGGGTGTTGGCCGGCAACATGGGCTCTGCCGACCGCTCGAACTACACTGTCCTCGGCGAGCGCGTGAACCTCGCCGCGCGCCTGTGCAGCGTCGCTCGGCGCGGCGAGATCCTCCTCGGCCCCACCACGCGCGAGCAGCTCGGCGAGCTGATCACCGTCGAGGAGATGGACCCGCTCCAGCTCAAGGGTTTCACCGACAGCGTCACGGCCTACAAGCTTCTCGCCGTGCACTTGGAAACGCAGCCAGTCACCCAGCCCGCGTGAAAAATTCCCTGACCCTCGCGCTCGTGCTGGTGATGACGGCGCGCTGCGCCAACGCGCAGGAGGCCGCGCTCCAGCGGCTCGACGACGCGTTGCATTACCAATCGCCGGGCGGCTTCATCCGCTCCGACCTCAGCGGGCTGGTTGATCTTGAAGGCTACTTCGTTGACCATCGTCCGCCGGGCACGATCTTCAGCAGCGCGGACCTCTTCAATCCACGCCTCTCGCTTTTCCTCGACACGCATTTCGGCGAGCAGTTTTACAGCCTCGTGCAGTTCCGTGCGGATCGTGGTTTCGATCCCGGCGCGAAGCCCGACGGCGACGCGCGCTTCGACGAATACCTGCTGCGCTGGACGCCGTGGACCGATGGCCGCCTCAACTTGCAGGCCGGCAAGTTCGCCACCGTCTTCGGCAAGTGGGTGCAGCGGCACGACTCGTGGCAGAGCCCGTTCATCACCGCGCCGCTGGCTTACGAGAATGTCACCGTCATCACCGACCAGGCCGCGCCCGGCACGCCGGCCGCGTTTCTGGCCCGACGCACTTTGCCCGACCAGAAAACGAAATGGCTGCCGATCATCTGGGGGCCGGCTTACACGAGCGGCGCAAGTGTCTTTGGCCAATTGGAAAAGTTCGACTACGCCTTCGAATTCAAGAACGCCTCCATCTCCGCGCGCCCGACCGCTTGGGACGCGCAGAACGTGAGCTGGGAGCATCCGACCGTCTCCGCGCGCCTCGCGCACACGCCGAACGCCGCGTGGAACTACGGCGTCTCCGCCAGCCACGGCGCGTATCTGCTGCCAGCGGCGGAGGCGACACTGCCCGCCGGGCGCGGGCTGGGCAGTTACCAGCAGACGACGATTGGCACGGACGTTTCGTGGTCGCACCACGCGTGGCAGGTCTGGGGCGAGGCCATTGTCGCCCGCTACCAAGTCCCGAACGTCGGCAATGCCGACACATTCACCTATTTCATCGAGACGAAATACAAGTTCACACCGAACTTCTTCGCCGCCGTGCGCTGGAACCAGCAATTCTTCGACACCGTGCCTGACGGTGCGGGCGGCACGCAGCACTGGGACCGGAACATTTCGCGCGTGGACACCGCGCTGGGCTACCGTTTCACCCGCCATCTGCAGGGCAAGCTGCAATACAGCTACACGCACGAAAACGGCCCAATTCAGCAGGGCGAGCAGCTTTTGGCCGCGCAAATGACGGTAAAGTTCTGAAAAGAAGGGCCGTGGAGCGTCCAGTCAATCGTTCCTTGCTCTTGTGACATTGCAAAAGGACTGGTTGTTTTTGCTTGGGTTCGACCTCTGCCTGCGTCAGAGTGTCTGATGAAAGATAAATTATGGCTCGTATGACATGGCGGCAGATCAATTGGTATAACACGGTGTTCCTCCTCGGCACGGCGCTGGTCACGCTGACGGCGGTGCCCGTTTACCTCTGGCAGCACGGGTTGTCGTGGTTCAACGCGGGCTTGTTCGTCCTGTTCTTCATCCTGACCGGACTGAGCATCACCTTGGGCTACCATCGGCTGTTTTCTCATCACGCGTTTCAGGCGTCTTGGCCGGTGAGGCTGGCGACGCTCATCTTCGGCGCAGCGGCATTCGAAAACTCCGCATTGACCTGGTGCGCTGACCATCGCACTCACCACAAGCACACCGACCACGAGGAGGATCCCTACGACATTTCCAAGGGTTTCTTCCACGCGCACATGGGCTGGATCATGTTCAAGCTCGGCGAACCGCCGTCCTTCGCGTGCGTGCCGGACCTTGAGCGCGACCCGCTCGTGCGGTGGCAGCACAAGTATTACGTGGTGATCGGCGTGCTTGCGGGCTTTGTCCTGCCGGCTGTCCTTGGCTGGTTCTGGGGTGGGGCGGATGCCGCGCTCGGGGCGTTCCTCATCGCTGGAGTTGCGCGAACCGTCTTTGTTCATCACTCGACGTTCTTCATCAACTCGCTCTGCCACACGCTCGGCAAGCAGCCTTACTCCGACCGCTGCACCGCGCGCGACCACTGGCTGATGGCGTTCTTCACCTTTGGCGAGGGCTATCACAACTTCCACCACGCCTTTCAGCACGACTACCGCAACGGCGTGAAAGCCTGGCAGTTCGATCCGACGAAATGGTCCATCTGGCTGCTCTCAAAGCTCGGCATGACCTCGCAGCTCCGCCGCGTGCCCGATGAACGCATCCGCCACGCCGAGATCACCGAGCAGCAGCGTCAGCTCGCCGCGAAGATGGCCAAGCTGCCCGCGGCGACCATTGCCCCGGTGCGTGCCCAAGTGGAAGCGGTGCAGGCCCGGCTCCACGAGGCTTTCGAGCGCTGGGAGAAGCTCGAAGTCGAATACCGTCGCACGATGGAGAAGAAGCTTGAGGCCTCGCGGGAGAAACTCAACGAACTGTCCCGCGAATTCCGCGAGGCCCGCGAGAAATTGGTCGTCGCCTTCCACGAGTGGGAGCACGCCCATTCCTCCGCGCTCACCTCGATGCTCGCAGGCGCGTAGTTCCAATCTAAAAGCAGACCGGGCGGCGAGGGAAACCTCGCCGCCCGTTGCGTTTCTGAAAGGCCTACTTCGTCTGCTTGACCTTCACCCACTTGCCGGACTTGCCGGAGGCGAGCACGGCGTCCACGACGTAATCGGTCGCGAGGCCGTCCTTGAAGTCAGGCTTCGCGCCATTGCCGCTTTCGAGGCCCTTGATGAACTCGACGACGGCGTGGATGAAGCTGTGCTCGTAGCCGAGCTGGAGGCCGGGCACCCACCACTTGCCGCAGTAGGGATGGTCGCCGTCGCTGACGTGGATGCTCTTCCAGCCACGCTCGCGGCCCTCGTCGGCGTGGTCGAAGACTTGCAGACGGTGCAGATCGTGCAAGTCCCACTTGAGGCTCATGTGCTCGCCGTTGATCTCGAAGGTGTAGAGCGCCTTGTGGCCGCGCGCGTAGCGGGTGGACTCGAAGAGGCCGAGCGAGCCGTTGTTGAAGCGGCAGAGGAACGCGCACGCGTCATCAATCGTGACCTTCTCGACCTTGCCGGTGAGCGTGTGCTTGCGCTCCTTGATGAACGTCTCAGTCATCGCGCTGACGTTCTTGATGCCGCCGTTGAGCCAGAGCGCGGTGTCAATGCAGTGCGCGAGCAAATCGCCCGTGACGCCGCTGCCGGAAACTTTCGCGTCGAGGCGCCAGAGGCCGGTGCCGCCCTGCGGCAGTTCCGGGCTGATGGTCCAGTCCTGGAGGAAATTCGCGCGGTAGTGGAAGACTTTTCCGAGCTTGCCGGCGTCAATGAGTTCCTTCGCGAGCGTGACAGCGGGGCAACGGCGGTAGTTATACCAGACCATGTTGGCGACGCCGGCCTTCTTGATGGCGGCGACCATCTTCTCGGCCTCCTTGGAGTTCAGCGCGAGCGGCTTTTCGCAGAGGATCATCTTGCCAGCCTTGGCAGCGGCGATGGCCTGCTCGGCGTGCAGGTTGTTCGGCGTCGCTATATCAATCACATCAATGTCGTCGCGCGCGATGAGCTTCTTCCAGTCAGTCTCGATGGATTTGTAGCCCCACTTGTCCGCGAAGGCCTGCGCGGATTTCGCGTCACGCCCGCAGACGGCCTGGAGAACGATCTCGTGCTCGCTGGGGAAGAAATGCCCGACTTGGGCGAAGGCGTTGGAGTGGGCGCGGCCCATGAAGCCGTAGCCGATGAGACCGATGCGGAGTTGTTTCTTGGCCATATTGCGTTGTGCGTTGTGTTGGTGATGAAAAACAGCCCCACGCGGCCCGCGCATTGCGCCAGAGCGGCGATGGAGCGCACGAATTCGACAACGCGTTTCCCGCGAAGTCAATCCTTCTCCCGGCGAGATGATGAACTTTGAACCTTGAACTTCTGGCGGCTTTTTCCATCCTCCGCGCATCGCCGTGCTCGTGGGCAGCAGACGCGGCGCTGAGTTGTGCAACGAACCATCTGGGCCGCATGAGCGAGTCGGGTTACGACGCCTCCGCCATTCCGCATCCGCAATCGCCGCTGCTCACGGCGCTGCTGCGCGATGTCTCGCGCTCCTTCTACCTCACGCTGCGTGTGCTGCCACGCCCGGTCCGCCCGCAGATCGGCCTGGCCTACCTGCTCGCCCGCGCCACAGACACCGTTGCCGACACGGAGCTGATCCCGGTGGCCGACCGCATTCACGCGCTGCAAGCACTCCGTGAGCGCATCGCGGGCACACGGCTCATCCCGGTCAACTTCGGTGCGTTTGCCGAGCGTCAAAGCTCACCCGGTGAACGCATGTTGCTGGAACGTGTCGAGGAGGCGCTCGGCGTTTTCAACCGCTTCACCTATTCCGACCAGCAACGCGTCCGGGAAGTCCTCTCCACCATCACCAGCGGCCAAGAGCTCGACCTGCGGCGATTCCACGGCAAGCCGGCAAAAGGCATCGCCGCGCTGCACACCGAGGAGGAACTGGATGATTACACCTATCGCGTCGCCGGCTGCGTCGGTGAATTCTGGACGCGCATCACCCGCGCGCACCTCTTTCCCGTCGCGCCGCTCGACGACGCGAAGTTGCTCCACGACGGCGTGCGTTTCGGCAAGGGCCTGCAACTCGTCAACATCCTTCGCGACCTCGCGCGCGACTTGCGCCAAGGCCGCTGCTACCTGCCCGAGGAACGCCTGCGCGCCATCGGTCTGCATCCAGCCGACCTCCTCGACCCGGTGAACGAGCCGGAGTTCCGCGCACTCTACCACTCTTATCTCGACAAGGCCGCCGCGCACCTCGCCGCCGGCTGGGAATACACAAACACCGTCCCGCGGCGCTTCTTCCGCGTGCGCCTCGCCTGCGCGTGGCCCGTGCTCATCGGCGTCAAGACCATCGAGAAGCTTCGCACCGTGAACATCCTCGACCCTGATCTCCGGGTGAAGACTTCGCGGGCCGAAGTCCGGGCCATCATCGCCGGCTCCGTGCTACGCTACCCGTGGACCGAGTCGTGGCGTCGTCTTTTTCCAGTTCCCGAACCCCGCAATTCAAGTTGATTCACCCGCCGCCCTTGGCTAAAACCTCCGCCCTATGCAGCTTTTCAAATTGACCGTGCTCGCCATCCTGCTTGCCGGCAGCATCTGTTTCGCGCCCATCCTGTCCCGCGCGGCAGACTCCAAGTCCAAGTCCAGCGCCCCTGCCGACAAGGACGCCCAGGCCGAGGCCGCCGCCCGCGCCAAGGCCGAGGCCCTCGCGAAGGCCGAGCAAGACCGCAAGGCCAAGGCCGAAGCCGAGGCGACCCAGCGCGCGAAAATCGAAGCCGACCGCAAGGCCCAGGCCGATGCGAAGGCCAAGGTCGAGTCTGCGAAAAAAGCCCAGGCCGACGCTGACCGCAAGGCGAAGGAAGAAGCCGACGCCGCCGCAAAATCAAAAGCTGAGGCCGAGAAGAAAGCCAAGGCCGACGCCGAAGCGAAGCGGCTCGCCGACCTGAAGTCAGCCAAGCTGGCCGAAGAGACCAAGCACGCCGCCGAGCTTGCCGCCCGCAAAGCCGACCCCGTCGGCTGGGCCGCCCGCGCGAAGTCCGACGCACAAGCCGCCGCTGCTGACGCCGCCCGTGCCGCAGCCGAGGCGCAAGCCGCGCAGACCGCCGAGAAGAATTCCGCCGCCGCCGTTCAAGCCGCTCGCGCCGCCGAAACCAAGGCCGCCGCTGATTTGGATAAAGCGCATGACGCCGCGAGCAGCGCGAGCAGCGCCTTGAAGTCCGCACAGTCCTCTGCGAAGTCCGCCGCGTCCGCCAAGGCCAGCGCCGACGCCGAAGCCAAGTCGAAGGCCGAGGCCGAGGCCCGCCGCCAGCTCCAAGCTGCCGACGCCATCGCGAAGTCGAAGGCCGCCGCGGACGCGAAGGCCAAGTCGGCCGCCGACGCCGCTGCCACCGCGCAAGCCGAGGCCAACCGGCTCGCGCAAGCCGAATCCCGCGCCAAGGCTGAGGCTGAATCCGCAACTGCCCGCGCAACGCAAGCCGTTGCGGACGCCAAGACCGGCACGGCTTCCACCACCGAACTCGAAGCCGCCCTCGCCGCCGCGAACAAGACTGCCGCTGATGCCGTCCGCGCCAAGGAAGGCTACGCCGCCGCCGTGAAGAACAAACCCGAGCGTGAGGCCCAAGCCGCCCTTCAAGCCGCGACCATCTATGCCGAGTCCGCCTCACGCAACGCCCGTGCCGCGCAGGAGCGCCTCGACGCCGCGAAAGCTGCGATCAAGACGAAGTCGGACGCGGCCAAAACCGCCCAAGCCGCCGCCGACAGCGCCAAGAAGGCCGTGACGGAAGCCACCAGCAAGGCCGCCGCCGCCCAGCGCGCCACCGCCGCAACCGCGAAAGCCGCCACCGAAGCCCGCGCCGCTGCGGATGCCGAAGCCGCAAAGGCCGCCAAAGCCAACGAACAACTCAACCAGTCCAAGACCGCCGGTCAGTCTGCGTTGAAGGCGAAGGCGGACGCGTTCGCCGCCGCGCAGGCGGACGAACAGACCAAGGCACAGGCTGAACAGCAGGCCAGCAGCGCCGTTAAGTCCGCCGAAGCCGCGTTGCAAAAGGCGAAGGCAGACCGCGCCGCCGCCGAGCAGGCCGCAAGCAGCGCTGCCACCGCCGCGAAGCAAAAGGCTGAAGTCGCCCAGCTCGCAAAGCAGGAAGCGAACAAGAAAGCTTCCGTCGAAGCCGAAGCCGTCCACGCCGCCCAAGCCGCCGCTGACGCCGCGAAGGCCCAAGCCGCCGCAGCCGCCAAGGCGAAGGCCGAACAGGAAACGAAGGCCAAAGCTGAGTTGGAGAAACAGGCCAAGGCCCAAGCCGAGGCTGCCAAAGTCAAGGCGGCCAACGAGGCGAAGGCGAAGGCTGAAGCAGATCGCGTTGCAAAACTTGAAACCGAGAAAAAGACCGCCGCTGAAGCCAAGGCGAAGCTGGAATCGGAGAAGAAGATGAAGGCCGAAGCCGAAGCCAAGGCCGAGGCCGACCGTAAAGCCAAACTTGATGCCGAGCGCCGCATGAAGGCCGAAGCCGAGGCGAAAGCCGACGCGGATCGCAAGGCCAGGCTCGCGACCGAAGCCAAGGCCAAGGCTGACGCTGAAGCCGCCAAGCGTGCCCAGGCGATGGAAGCCACCGCCAAAGCCAAGGCCGCCGAGGAAGCCGCCAGGAAAGCCGAGCTGGATCGCAAGGCCAAGCTTGAGGCTGACAAACAAGCCAGGCTGGCTGCCGAGAAGAAGGCCGATGCCGAGCGCGTTGCCAAAATGGACGCGGAGAAAAAAACCGCCGCCGAAGCGAAGGCGCGGATGGAAGCCGAGAAAAAATCCAGGCTCGAAGCCGAGCGCCTCGCCAAGATCGAGTCCGACAAAAAAGCCGCCGAAGCCAGGGCCAAACTGGAAGCTGACAAAAAAGCCGCCGGGGCCAAGACCAAGATGGCCACGCAGCCCAAGCCGCCGGTCACGCCTGTCGTTCCGACACCGAAGGCCACCACCGCTCCCGACGCACAAGCCAAGGCCACCGCAGCCGCAGCCAAGGCCGAGGCTGGCAAGAAACTTGAAGACGAGCGTCGGGCGCGGCTCGACGCGGAAAAGAAGGCCGACGCCGAGGCCAAGGCCAAGGCCGACGCTGAAAAAGCCGCCAAAGTTGAAGCCGAGCGCAAGGCGAAGTTGGAGCAGTCAGCCAAGGCGAAGGCCGAAACCGAGCGCAAAGCCGCCGAAGCCAAAGCCAGGCAGGAAGCGGAGAAAAAGGCTGAAGCCGACCGGAAGGCGAAGCTTGAAGCCGACAAGCAGGCTACCGCCGCTCTCAAACTGAAAATGGAGGCAGACAAAAAGGCGGAGACGGAACGCAAAGCCGCTGAAGCCAAGGCCAGGCTGGATTTGGAGAAGAAGGTCGAGGCCGAACGCAAGGCGAAGCTTGAAGCCGACCGCAAGGCCGCCGCTGACGCGAAGGCCAACATGGAAGCCGCCAAGAAGGCCGCGGAAGCGGCGGATCGGCAGGCCAAGCGCGACGCCGAACTCAAGGCGAAGATTGAGGCCGACCGGAAGGCGACTGAAGCCAAGGCGCAAGCCGATGCCCTCAAAAAAGCCGAGGCGGATGCCAGGGCCAAAATGGAATTGGAGAAAAAGGCGAAGGCCGAGGCGGACCGGTTGGCGAAAATTGAAGCGGACACGAAGGCCCAGGCCGACCGCAAAGCCCGCGAAGCCGCCGAGGTTCTGGCAAAAGCTGACATGAAGCTCCGCGCGGAGGCTGCGAAGAAAGCCGCCGCCGAGGCCGAGATGACACGCAAGGCACAGGAAGCCGAAGTCGAGGCGCGTGCGAAGATCGCCGCTGATCAGGCACGCTTGGCCAAGGCCGCTGCCGATGCCCGCGCAGAAAACGACCGCAAGGCTCAACTCGAAGCCGTCCGTCAGGCTGAGGCGCAGGCCAAGGCGAAACTTGAACTGGAGCGCAAGGCTGCCGCCGAGTCCGAACGCCTCGCCAAGTTGAAGCTGGAGGAGGAACGCAAGGCCCGTGAATTGCAGGAAGCCGCCATGCGCAAATCCGTCGAAGCCGCGACCGCCGCCGCCAAGGCCGAGGCCAAGGCGAAACTGGACGCCGACCTCAAAGCCAAGGCCGACGCCGAGGCCGCGCTCAAAGCTTCCATGAAGGCGCAGGAAGAAAACGCCCGTCAGCAACGCGAGGCAGTGACCAAGCGCAACAAGGCTGAGGCTGACGCCAAGCTCAAGGCCGACGCCGATGCGAAGCGCATGGCTGCGGAGGCCGCCGCCAAAATCAAAGCCGACGCCGACGCCGTGAAGAAGGCCGAGGCCAAGGCCAAGGCCGACGCTGAAGCCGCCAAGAAGGCCGAGGCGAAGAAGCAGGCCGAAACGGAAGCCCGCTTGAAGGAGATGGAACGCAAGCGTGCCGAAGAGGAGCGCAAGGCCGCGTCCAGACCGCCCGCGACCGGCACGCCGTCCGCCGTCAAGCCGGCCGTGCCGTCCACCGCTCCTGCAACGGCCACCACCAAGGCCCCGCCTGCGGTCACGCCGCCTTCCGCGGTCAAGCCAGAGACCAAGAAAGGCCCGGTGAAGCCGAAGGAACAGCGCCTCAAGGAACTCCTCCAGCTCTACCTCACCGACAAGATCACGCCGCGCGAGTATCACCAGCAGCGCGCCAAGATTCTTGCCGAGCCTTGAGCGGCGGTGCTGGCTTAAGCTGACTCAAACAAAAAAGGCCGCCGAAACTCGGCGGCCTTTTCTTTTCGGATGGAAGGAAACAAGCGCCCAACAACGCGCGAACCCGCTCAGACGAAAATCGTCTGCTCGCGACCAGGGCCAACGGAGGCGATGGCGAGCTTTGCACCAGTCTGGTCTGCGATGAACTTCAGATAGTCGCGGGCTTTCAGCGGCAGGTCTTTCCACTTGCGCGCCTTGCTGGTGTCCATCTGCCAGCCGGGGCGTTCGGCGTAAATTGGCTCGCAGAGCGCAAGCACTTCGATGTCGTTCGGCAAGTGGGCGAACTTCACCTCACCCACACGATAGCCGATGCACACCTTGATGCGGGCGAGCGTGTCGAGGCCGTCGAGGTTCGTCACCGCAAGTTCATCAATGCCGTTCACCATCGTCGCGTGCCGCGTGGCCACGGCGTCGAACCATCCACACCGCCGCGCACGGCCCGTCGTGGAACCAAACTCGCGGCCCATGCCGTGCAACAGGTCGGAGATCTCGGCGTTCTCGGTCGGCAGCGGCCCTTCGCCCACGCGCGTGGTGTAGGCCTTCATCACCCCGACGACCTGGTCCATCTTGTGCGGCGGCACGCCGGAGCCGGTGCATGCTCCGCCCGCCGTCGTGTTGGACGAGGTGACGTAGGGGTAAGTGCCGTGGTCAATGTCGAGGAACGTCCCCTGCGCGCCCTCGAAGAGAATGCCCTTCTTCGCGCGCGTCGCGTCATGCAGGTAAACGACGGTGTTCGCGACGTGCGGGCGGAGGATGTCGGCGGCGGCGGAATATTCGGCGAGGATTTTCTTGTAGCTCACCGGCTTCGCGCCGAGGGCCTTGAGGTGCGCGTTGGCGTCCTGCACGCGGGCCTTGAGCTTCACAGCGAAGCGCTCGGGGCTGATGAGATCGCTCACTCGCAGGCCGACCCGTGCGGCCTTGTCGCCGTAGCACGGGCCGATGCCGCGCTTGGTCGTGCCGATTTTGCCCTTGCCCTTGGCCAGTTCACGCGCGCCGTCCAGCTCGCGATGATAGGGAAACACGACGTGCGCCGTTTCCGAGATGAGCAGATTGTCGGGCGAGACCTCGACGCCGAGTTTTTCCAGCCCTTCCAGCTCCTTCACGAGGCCGATGGGATCGAGCACGACGCCGTTGCCGATGACGCAGGTCTTGCCGGGCCGCAGGATGCCGGAGGGGATGAGGTGCAGGACGTATTTCTGCGGGCCGAGGAAGACCGTGTGCCCGGCGTTGTTGCCGCCGGCGTAGCGGACGACGACGTCCGCGTCCTCGGTCAGGACGTCAATGATCTTGCCCTTGCCTTCGTCGCCCCACTGGGCGCCGACGAGAATCGTGTTGGCCATAAAAGCTGTCAGCTATCCGCGGTCTGCCCTGCGGCGCTGATGGCTGACCGCTGACGGCTGACCGCGTTCTCTGCTTCCGAGCAATAAAAAACCCCGAATCGTAAATTCGGGGCGAACCACTCGGTATTTACGCGCGGACGGTAGGGAAGCCGGGCGGGAGAAGTCAATGCCGCTTTCGGCCGAAAAGAAGTGGGTGTTCCGTGGCCCCGCCCAGCCGCAACGGGATCGCCCTTTCACTTCGCCTCCGCCACCGCCTTCGCCCAGTCCTTCAAAAAAATGTCCAGGCCGAGGTCCGTCAGCGGATGGTCGTAGAGCAGCTTCAGCGTGTCGAAGAACATCGTGCACACATCCGACCCGGCGAGCGCGGCTTGGAGCACGTGCTCCGGGTGACGCACGGCGGCGGTCAGGATTTGCGTGTCGTAACCGTAGTTGTCGTAGATCGTGCGAATCTGCCGCACGAGGTTCATCCCCGTGTGCCCGACCGCGTCCAGCCGGCCCACGAACGGGCTGATGTAAGTCGCGCCGCACTTCGCCGCGAGCAACGCCTGCAACGGGGAGAAGTTCAGCGTCACATTCGTCTTGATGCCGTCGGCGGAAAGCTCCCTCACCGCCTTCAACCCCTCGCGGATCACCGGCACCTTCACCACGACCTGCTTCCCGAGCTTCGCCAGCTTGCGCCCTTCCTTCACGATTTCCTTCGCGTCGAGCGCCACGGTTTCCAAACTCACCGGGCCGGCCACCAGCGCGAGGATTTCGCGATAGACTTCCAGCGGCCTGCGCCCCGTCTTCATCACGTGCGTCGGGTTGGTGGTCACGCCGTCCACGATGCCCCAGCTCAGGGCTTCCTTGATTTGCGCAACGTCGGCGGTGTCTATGAAAAGCTGCATGGCCGTGCCGTGAGGGTGAACCGCGCCATCGGTGTGTCGAGCGGAAAAGCGCCGGTGGTTTTGCTCTCGACGCAAGTCGCCCGTCTCTCAACCATCGGCACATGAACTTCGTCACTCATCTGGAATGCGCGAACTGCGTCACACGCTACGACGCGGACAAGGTCCACAACCTCTGCCCCGCCTGCCAGAAGCCGCTCTGGGTGAAATACGATCTCGACGCGCTCAAGAAAAACTTTTCCAAGAAGGCGCTCTTCGGGCGCCCGCCGACGATGTGGCGTTACCTCGAAATGCTCCCGGTGCGCGACGCGGAGAAGATTGTTTCGCTGACCGAGACCATCACGCCGATCCTCGAAACGAAGCGGCTCGCGGCGCATTTCGGGGTGAAACACCTTTACGTGAAGGACGACAGCCGATTGCCCACGGGCAGCTTCAAGGCGCGCGGCATGGCGATGGCACTCACGATGGCGAACGGCTTCGGCACCAGGCGCGTCGCGTGTCCGACCGCTGGCAACGCGGGCGGCGCGATGGCCGCCTACGCCGCGCGCGCGGGCATGGAGGCGTATGTGTTCATGCCGGAGGACACGCCGGTGATCAACCAGAAGGAATGTTTCCTCGCGGGCGCGAAAACTTTTCTGGTGAACGGTCTCATCACGGATTGCGGGCGCATCGTGGGGGAGGGCAAGGCGAAGAAGAACTGGTTCGATGTCTCCACGCTGAAGGAGCCGTATCGCATCGAGGGCAAGAAGACGATGGGCCTGGAGCTGGCCGAGCAATTCGACTGGCAACTGCCCGATGTGATCCTCTATCCGACCGGTGGCGGCACGGGCCTCATCGGAATGTGGAAAGCCTTCGCGGAACTGGAAGCGATGGGCTGGCTCAAATCACCGAAGAAGCCGAAGATGATTTCGTGCCAGAGCGCGGGGTGTGCGCCGATTGCAGACGCGTTCAAGAAGAACGACCGGTTCGCCAAGAAGTTTGAGAACGCCGCGACGATCGCGAGTGGCATCCGTGTGCCGGCGGCGGTGGGTGACTTCATGATCCTCGACGCCGTGCGCGCGAGCGGCGGCGTGGCGCTGGCGACGCCGGAGGCGGACATTCCGAAGTGGATGCAACTGGCGTCGTCGCGCGAAGGCATCGCCCTGTGCCCGGAGACGGCGGTGTGCCTCGGCGCGCTGGAGGTGCTGCTCAAGGAAGGCAAGGTCAAGCCAACCGAGCGCATCGTGGTGTTCAACACGGGCGCGGCGCAGAAATATCCCGAGGCGGTGAAGGAGCAGTTGCCGAGGGTGGACTGCACCAAGCCGATGGAGTGGGAGAATATATGAAGAGGTCAGGCATCTTGCCTGACATCTCGAACTCACAGTTTGGTCACTCTGCCATAGAAGAAGATTGATGACAGGCGAGACGCCTGTCCTACTTGAGATGGACATCCTCATCACCGAAGACCTGCAATCGCCGGCGATAGACGCGCTGGCCGCGAAGTTCTCCGTCGTGCGCGAGCCGCTGCTGTGGCAGGACGCGGCGAAGCTGAAGGCCGCGCTGGCGAACACACGCACGGTGATGGTGCGGAATCAAACGCAGCTCACGGCGGATGTGTTAGGTGCGGCGACAAAGCTCATCGGCATCGGGCGCGTGGGCGTGGGGTTGGACAACATTGATCTGCCGACGGCGACACAGCAGGGCATCACGGTCATCGCGCCGCTGGATGCGAATGCGGTGAGCGTGGCGGAGGTCACGATTGGCCTGCTACTCGCGCTGGCGCGGAAGATTCCGCAAGCAGATCGTTCGACGAAGACGGGTGGCTGGGATCGGCGTGGCTGCACGGGCATTGAGCTGGCGGGAAAGACGCTGGCGATCTGCGGCTTCGGACGCATTGGCAGGCTGGTGGCGAAACGCGCGGCGGTGTTTGGAATGCGGCTGGTGGTCTTTGATCCGTTCGTCAAGTCGGGCGACGCGACGCTGACGGAAACTGGCGCGACACTTTGCACGAAACTGGAAGAGGCGTTGGCGCAAGCCGACTTCATCACGACGCACTCGCCGCTCACGCCGGAGACAAAGCGGATGTTCAACGCGCAGACCTTTGCCACGGTAAAGCGCGGGGCGTTCTTCGTGAACACCTCGCGCGGTGGCGTGGTAGATGAGGCGGCATTGCTCGCGGCGTTGCAGGGCGGACATCTGGGCGGCGCGGCGCTGGATGTGCGCGAAGTCGAGCCGCCGAAGGAACGCTG
The DNA here is from genome assembly GCA_964478755.1 of uncultured Klebsiella sp. Lineage (GTDB taxonomy): Bacteria > Verrucomicrobiota > Verrucomicrobiia > Limisphaerales > SXTU01 > SXTU01. Next base: position 32,419 of record CAYZJP010000019.1, on the reverse strand, counting down.
TGCGTTCGAGACGATGGAGAATGTGATTCTGCTCCCGCACGTCGGCTCGTTCACGCACGAGGCGCAGGCGCGGACGTTCGAGGCGGTGTGCGCGGACTTGGAGCGGCTGCTGCGCGGACAGGCGGTGGTAAATGCGGTGAACCGTCCGACTACTTTTCGCTGAAGAGCGCGGCGGCGAATTGTTTCGCATCGAAGGGCTGGAGGTCGTCGGGCTGCTCACCGACGCCGATGAACTTGATTGGGAGGCCCAGCTCCTTCTGGATGGCGACGACCATGCCGCCCTTGCTCGTGCCGTCGAGCTTGGTGATGACGAGGCCGGTGAGCGTGACGGCCTTGTGGAACTCGCGCGCCTGCTGCAACGCGTTCATGCCGGTAGTGGCGTCGAGGACGAGCAGGACTTCATGCGGCGCACCGGCGAGCTGCTTGCCCATCACGCGGTGAACCTTCTGCAATTCTTTCATCAGGTTGCTCTTGGTGTGGAGGCGGCCGGCGGTGTCCACGAGCAGGTAACTAGCGCCGCGCGACTTCGCGGCGGTGATGGCGTCGTGCGCGACAGCGGCGGGATCGGCGTTGTAGGAACCGGCGATGACTTCGACCTTGAGGCGCTGGCCCCAGAGCTTGAGCTGCTCGATGGCGGCGGCGCGGAAGGTGTCGCACGCGGCGAGGACGACGGGCTTGCCCTGGCCTTGCAGCAAGTGAGCAAGCTTCGCGGAGGTGGTGGTCTTGCCGGTGCCGTTGACGCCGACGATGGAGACGACGGTGAGTTCACCGGCGTGGTGGCGGAGCGTCGCGTTGGTCGAGGAGAGGCTGCGCTCCACTTCCTGCGTCGCGATGGCGAAAACGTCGAGTCCGCCGCTGCCCTGCGACTCGTAAGCCTTTTTCACGGCGGCGAGAATCTGCTGGGTCATCGCCATGCCGAGGTCGGCGGCGAGGAGCGCGTGTTCAAGCTGCTCGACGGTCTGGCCGGTGAGCTTCGGCGAGCCGGTGACGATGCGCTTGAGCTCGTGGCCGAGCTTGGCGGCGGTCTTGTGCAGGCCGGCTTTGATTTTGGAGAACAATCCCATGCGATGAAGCGAGGTGGCGGGTTACGTGAGCGCCGACCGAACTCGAAGTGGAGGAGAGCGAAACAACTTCACGCTGCGACGAGAGGCTTTTCGCGGCGACGCTTCGCGCGTTGTTCAAGCTGCCGGACGTGGATGATCGGAAGTTTGATGCCACCCATGAGCGGTTTGCCTTTGTTCATCCCGTGGCAGTCGGAGCCGCCAGTGATGGCGAGATCGTAATGTTCGGCCATCAAAATATAGTGCTGGCTCGCGGCGGTGGAGTGGCGCGTGTGAAAGCATTCAATGCCGTCAATGCCCGCCTCCACCAGTGGCGCGATGATTTCATCGCTCTTGTTCAACGCGGGATGCGCGATGACCGCGACGCCGCCAGCATGGTGGATGAGTTCGATGGCGTCGTAGGCGGAGATCTTGAACTTCGGCACCCACGCGGCGCGGTGTTTCTTGAGGTAGCGCTCGAAGGCCTCGTCCATCGAGCTGCACAGCCCCGCCTGCACCAGCGCGCGCGCGACGTGCGGCCGACCGGGGGACTCGCACCTGGCAATGGCGAAGACGGATTCGGCTTGCAGGGGAACGCCATGCGCCTGCAAGCGCGCGGCCATCTCGTGGATGCGCTGCTGCCGGGCGTGCTGAAACTTCACGAGGTTCTCAAGGAAGTGCGCGTCCGTCGGGTCCAAGAAGTAGCCGAGAATATGCACTTCCACGCCATCAATCTCACCGGTCAGCTCGGTGGCCATGACGAATTCGATGTCCAGCCGCGCGCACTCGGCGGCCATGCGGGCGCAGCCGGCGATGGTGTCGTGGTCGGTGAGCGCCACGCAGGCAAGCTGGTGCCGATGCGCCGCCTGCGCCATCTCTTCCGGGGAAAATGTCCCATCCGAGAAGGTCGTGTGCATGTGCAGGTCGGCGAACATGGCGCGGGTCAGGACTTGATCACTGGGCCGCGCGCGGGGCGCATGAGTTCGCCGCGCACCTTGTCGAGGATGCCGTTGACAAACTTGCCGCTGTCGTCGGTGGAGAATTTCTTCGCGATGTCCACCGCCTCGTTGATGCTGACGACCGGCGGAATGTCGTCACGGTGCAGCATCTCAAAAATGGCGAGCCGGAGAATGTTCCGATCCACGGTCGCCATGCGGCCGATGTCCCAGTTCTTGGCGTGTTTGGTGATGACGGCGTCCACTTCGGCGCGATGCTGGAGCGTGCCCTTGATGAGTGGATCGGCGAACAGCCGGAGCGCCGCCTCGTCGGTCGTGGGCGGCGGCAACTCCACCTGCTCGCCCCAAGTGGCCCTGCCGTCGGCAGCCTGGGCGATCGCGGCGCGGCGCTGGGAGTCCCAAAAGTGGTTGAGCGCCTCGTCCAGTTGGTCCGGTGCGTTCATGTCACACTGAAAGAGAAACTGCACCGCGCGTTCCCGCGCTTCGCGTCGCATTCCCATGAGGCGAGGATAGACCGGTGGCGGCAGGGCGGAAGACATTTTTCCGGCGCGGCTGGTGCCCAGTCCGGCCGCGATCAACGCGAGCGGGCCGTCGCAGTTCGCAACAAGGCCAGCGTTGCCCAGCCCGTCGTGGACATCGTCTGCGCGTAACTTTCCCCACCGGCGGGACGGGTGGTCCCGGTCCAACCGCCGTCCGCCCGTTGGTGCGTAAGGATGAACGCCCGTCCGCGCTGAATCATCGCGCCCACCTCGGCATCGCGCGGAAGCTCGGCCAGCGCCAGCAGGGCGAGCGCAGTGTCGAAAACTTCGGCGGGTGAATCGGCATACGGTCCCCAGCCGCCGTCGGTGGTCTGGGTGCGACGAAGCAAGGCGAAGGCGGTGGTGCGGCGTGAAACCGACATGGCTGAGGGATCAAGGACGGAAAACCACAGCACTGCGGCGACGGCAGGCCCGTTGCTCATCGGCGCGCGTCGCAGCCAATCTGCCGCCCTGGAAGCGGCGATCTTCGTTTCCAGTGCGTCGGCTTCAGTCAAAACGCGCCAGGCACTGAACGTCGCGAGCGCGGTTCCGTATGTGGCGGGCGAGCCGAGTGCATCCTGCGCTTCGATTCGCCACGCTCCGTCAGGGCCTTGATCAGCGGCCACTTTGAGCGCGGCGGGGTGCAACGCAGCGCGGTCCGAGAAAATCCCCGCCTCAATCGCAGCGAGCAGTGACGAGGCGAATTGAAGATTCGCCAGCCGCGGATCGCTGAAGCCGGGATCGCCCTTGTTGTGGTCCCAGCGGGGCGGCCGGCTGACCCAGGCGGTCGTGTCTGCGAGCGAGCGCCTCGGGACGACGAAGCCACTTCGCTTCGCCGTGAAAAGCGCGCGCGCCGCGTCGCCGTTGTTGTGGCAGGAGAAGCAGCCGTTCGCGCGCGACCACGCGGGCACCTCGCGCGCGAGAAAGGCGACGGCCCGTTGCTCGGCATCATCGCCGGCGGCAGCGCGGTGCGGTGCGTGGGCGCATCCACCGAACACGACGGCGGACAGGAGCAGCAAACCGTGGCAAGCGCGCACCAGCATGACTGGACGACAGTTTCACTCCACCAACCGCAGACGGCCAGAGGTTTCAATGCCGGTGCGCTTGAATCCCTGCTCCATCTCACCCGTCTGCAAGTTCAATCGCCGAACGCGCCCGACATGAAGCACCGTTCCTCCCCATCCCCTTCCGCTTTCACCCTCATCGAATTGCTCGTTGTCATCGCCATCATCGCGATTCTCGCAGGGATGCTGCTGCCCGCCTTGTCCAAGGCGAAGTCCAAGGCCAATGCGACCGCGTGCAAGAGCAACGTCAAGCAATGGGCGCTGGTCACGCAGCTCTACGCCGACGACCAAGACGATCATCTGCCCTACGCGTGGGACGGCTTCAACACGATGAACAACAGCTTCGACTACCTGCTCTCGCCTTACTTCCGGGGCGCGGCCTTCAATTCCGGCGCGCAGGGGATGAGCTGGACGAACTCGCTCTCCAAATGTCCCGACCGGCAGAAGGAACGGCACGACGTGAACTACGCAGAGCCTCCCCCAGCCGGCAGCGTTCCCGCCAGCAATCCGTGGCGCATCAGCTACGCGATGAATTACCACAACTCCATCAATTACGTGAACGGTGCGTTCGTCTTGCCCGACCTCACGAAGACCGCCCGCCGCGCACAAGCCCGCCAGCCGGCGGACACGTTCCTCGTCGTGGACACTGGCTGGCGCAACAATCATCCTGGCCTTGGCAACCTCACCACCAACGTCATCGGCTACCGGCACGGCATGGCCTTTCCTGATGGCCGCGCGAGCCTTGGCTACCTCGACGGCCACGTCGGCGACTTCAACATCAAGAGCACCAACGGCATCATCTTGGATTTCAAATAATCCCCTGCCGCGCTCAATGCCGACGCAGCGACAACTGGTGGTTCACGCGCTTCGTCTGCGCATGGTCCAACGGCGGCAAGTCGGTAAGCGTCGGTGATTCCGTCTCGCGCAAGATCGCCTTGGCTCTCACCTGCAAGTCCCGCCAGCGCGGCCACTCCAAGTCCGGCGCGTGCGCGACCTGCCGCAGCAGGCTGCGCCATTCGATGATCATCCGGTCAATGTCCCCCACGCCGAGGAACTCCGTCACCCAGCCGTTCTTGCCCAGCGGATGCCGATGCACGTCCGCCGCGATTTCCTCCGCGCCCGCGCCGTATTCGGGCGGCACGCCATTGTCGAGATAGCCAGCGAACGTCTGCGGGCCGAACAACCGCTGGCACGCGTTCGCGATGCGCCCATCCCAGCGCGCGTCGCCTTTCGCGAAACGATGGCCCGCGTGGAGATTCGCCAGTTCGTAACTCAATTCCTCGATGGGCAACTGCTCGTCCTCCAGCGCCGCCGCGACTGCCAGCCCGTCGCCTGAGTGGAAGAAGCTCACGATGCGCCCGCGCCGCGTCGGCACGCCGCCAACATCCACGAGGCCAAGTCGCCGCCAGATCGTCGCGACACCCGCGCCGGTGGGGAGTTGCTTGCACTCCGGCACGCACGCGCAACGCGCGCAATCGTGCGGGAAAACCTCGCGCTCCGGCGGCTTCCACAGTGCGACGCCATGCGCGTCCACGCACGCCTTGAGCGTGAGCTGTCCCAACGCCACCACCGCGCGCACTGGACCAAGGCCGACCTCCGACGCGTGCCCGGCAAACTCATCCCTCAACCGCACGGCCTTCGGATACTCGATGGACAACACCGGCGTTCTCTCCGCCGCGAACCTCTTTTCCAACACGGGCACCACCAGTTCGCGCCAGCCTTGCAACGAAGTCTGCCGGCCATTCCAGTCAGTCAGCTTGCGCACCCACTTCGCGAGCAGCACCTGCTGGCCGTTCAACACATCCGCCACCGCGAGCGAGCGGGCGAAGGAGCCATCGGGCAACTGCGTCAAGGTCCCGCCCTCGCCCAGCTTCTCCGCCGCACGCTCCACCGTCAGTGCCGGCCGGAGAAGCACCGGTGCGCTGGTAGGGCCGACCTGCCGGTCGGCCTCTGTCGCGTCAGCGAGCGAAGCGGAGCGAGCGCCATCCTCTGAACCGTTAGGGCTAGGAACATCGCTTCGCTCGCCAGCCGGGGGAAGGACGCGCGGCAGCGCGTCCCTACCAACTTCCAGCGACCGCGCGCGGTTGGGCAGCACATCCGCCGTCGTCGCGCGCCGCCGCGATGCGACTGGACCGCTCAACTTCAGCAGTGCCAACACGCCCGGCGCGAGCGGCTGCATTACTTGCACACGTTCCGCCGCCACGTCCTTCAGCACCGGCCACGGCTCCCATTCGCCGCGACTGTTGAGGAACTGCCGCGCCATCTTGCGCACGTGCCGCGCTCGTTCGCCGTCAGTCTGGAGGCCGCACGGCGTTTCGGGATTTTTCAGCGCGCCTTCCACGCCGAGCAAGATGGGCTTGGTCGTGAAGAGCCGCTCCTGCACGCGCACCGCCTCGCGGAAAGGATTCAAGCCGTTGGCCGCCGCCGCGCCCATGATCCCCAGCAGCGCGCTCCAGTCCACAAGGCCCGAGCGCGCGAGGAACGCGGGCCGGCCATCCAGCAGCCGCACGCCATTCGCCGACACGAGCACGTAGCCGACCTCGTCAATGCCACGCCGCCCGGCGCGGCCGAACATCTGCAAAATCTCGTCCGGCCGGATGGGAATCTCCACGCCGTCGCGCCGATACGAATCCGCCGCGAGCGCCACGCTGCGCAGCGAGAAGTTGATCCCCGCCGCCAGCCCCATCGTTGCGACGACGACGCGCAACTGCCCGGCCTTCGTCAGCGGCTCGACGACGCCCGCGCGCGCACCGTAGCTCATGCCACTATGGTGATACGCCACGCGGCAGCGCAGCATCCGCGCGACCTTCTCGCCGACGAGAACTTTTTGTCCCGTCGTGAGGGTGAGTGGATTGGGATTCGGCAGGAACCGCGCAAGCTCGCCGGCGAGCGCTTCTGTCTCCTTTCTGCGTGGCGCGAAAATCAGCACCGGTCCCAGATCGTCCGCGAGCGCCTTCGCGATGAGGCGCGGCCAGTAGCCCTTCACCTCGCTGGGCACATGGACGCTCAAGTCGTTCGCATGAATTTCTTCGAGCGGCACGGGGCGGTGCAGATGCCGCACGAGCTGCGCCTTGCGGCCGAGCCGCTCCAACCACTTCACGATGTGATGCGGATTTTCGACGCTGCCGCTGAGGAGCAACAGCCGCGTCTGCGGCGGTGCCATCGCAATGGCGAGTTCGTAATTCAACCCGCGGTCGGGATCGGCGAGCATTTGATACTCGTCAATTACCAGCAGCGCCGGACCATCGCCGCTGATGAGCCGATATTTCTGCGTCTCAAGCGTCGCGACGATCACAGGCGCGTCGAGGTTTTCGCTCAAATCGCCGGTCGCGATGCCCACGTGCCAGCCACGCGCACGCCACTCGGCGAGCTTGTCGTTCGCAAGCGCGCGCGTCGGCACGGTGTAGATGGCCTGGCCGTGCGGCTTGCCGAAGTTGGACCACAGCTCGAACACGAGCGTCTTGCCCGAGCCGGTCGGTGCGTGGACGACGACATCCTTGCCCGCGCGCAACGCGGTCACGGCCTGCTGCTGCCACAGGTCGGGAACCGTGACTTGGTTGAAGGCCGGCTGGCCGGCGAACTGTTCCTCGTGGGAAGACACGCGGAGAGAATAGCGGGGGCCGAACTGAATGAAACGTCCAACGTTCAACTTTCAACATCCAATGGCCTGAGACGCTTGGCGTTCAAGGTTGGAAGTTAAAAGTTGGGCGTTGAAAGTTTGCGTCTCTGAAACTTTCCTCCCCTCCGCGTGTTCTTCCGCTAGAGTGCCCCGAACCGGCCGGGGCCGCCATGACAGACACCAGCGAGTTTGAAGCATTCATGCGCCGCCATCAGGACATGGTTTATTCGGTTGCCCTCCGCCTGCTCGCCCGCGAGGCCGACGCGGCGGATGTGTCGCAGGAAGTTTTCCTCCGCGCACACGCGCACTTCGCCGAATTGCGTGGCAACGAGCGCGCCGCCGGCTGGCTCAAGACCGTCACACGCAATCTGTGTCTCAATCACCTTGAGCGCTACCGTGCGCGCTGGCGGTTTTTCTCCGAGCTGGACAACGCCACTACCGGCGAGGAGTTCAGCGCCTCGCTGCCTGCTCCCGCCGCCGACACGACCGCGCACGACGAGACCGCGCGCCGTGCCGTGCTGGAGCGCGCCCTGCAACGCCTGCCCGCCCATCAGCGCGTGCCGCTCGTGCTCTACCATTTCGAGGAGATGAGCTACGAGGACATCGCCCGGCAGCTCCGCGTTTCGCTCGGCAAGGTGAAGACCGACATCCATCGCGGGCGCGACGCACTCCGCCAAGCGCTGCAACTCAGCGTCGAAGGCGAACTCACCGCCCGGCACGACACTCGCCAAACTCAAGCATCACCCAACCATGCATCTGGAACCTGAAGACAAACTCGCCGCCGCACTGCACCACGAGCTGCGGCAACTCCCGCCGCACCGCGCACCCGCAGGACTGCTGCCGCGCGTGCTCGCCGCGCTCGCTGCCGCAGAGCGGCGAGCATGGTGGGAGCGGAGCTGGTTCGAGTGGCCGCGCGCGATGCGCCAGCTCGCCGGAGCCGCGACAGGCATCACGCTGGTGACACTTGTGGGTGCTGCCTTGCTGCTGCTGAACTTGGATTCGCTGCTCGGCTGGATAAGTTCCACCTCGGAAACGTGGGGCCTGTTGAGCGCGCTCGGCAACGCACTGGCCGTGCTGGGCCGCGCGATTCCGACCACGGCGCTGCTGGCCGCCGGAGCGATCCTGGCCGCGTCGTATCTCTGCGTCATCGCTCTGGGGACGGTCTTCTTCCGCTTTGCCTGGCAACGCTGCCAAACCATTTGACCATGACCTCAGCCATCGTTCTTGTAAGACAACTTCGACACGCCTTTGCGGTGCTGGTGATCACTTCCCTGACGCCGCTGGCATTCGGGCAGCATCCCACAACATCGGAGTCTTCGCGCCAAGGTGCCCAGGATGTCATCCGCGTCCTGACCGACTTGAATATCAACGCGAGTGAAGAGGCCAACGAAGCGGTGGTCCTGTTCGGGCGTGGGACGATGGACGGTCTGGTCCGCAGAAATTTCTTCGCGCTCGGCAGCGAGGTGGTCATCAATGGCGCGGTCAACCGCGACCTGACCATTCTGTTCGGCAAGGTGAAGCTCGGGCCGGACGCGGAGGTGCGGGGTCAGGCATCCTTCATCGGCTGTGAAGTCGAGCGTGCTGCGGAGGCCAAGTTCACGCGGCCGCCGAAGGAACTGCTCACGACGACCCAGTTCCCCAAGCTCCACTGGGTCACGGATTACCTCGCACAAGGCGTGCTGCTGCTGCGCCCGTTGCCGCCAGGCGTCGCGTGGGTGCGTGTCGCGACGGCCATGCTCGCGCTCGTGTATCTGCTGCTGCAGGTGCTTTTCCCCGCACCCGTGCAGTCGAGCGTCGGCGCCTTGCAAGAACGGCCAGTCACGTCGCTTTTCAGTGGGCTGCTCGCGAGCATCCTGCTTGCGCCGGTCTGCGTGCTGCTGGTTGCAACGGGCATCGGCACGCTGCTGCTTCCGCTGGTGCTGGTCGCGTTCATCGGCGCTGTGCTGCTCGGCAAGACGGCGGTGCTGCGTTTCGTCGGCCACCAGTTTGGCCGGCAAGTGAAGCTCGGCTGGCTGGAGCACGGCCTGCTTGCGCTGGTGGTCGGCGGAGCCATTGTCTGCCTGCTCTATATGGTGCCGGTGCTCGGGATGTTTGTGTGGGGAAGCGCGACCCTGCTCGGCCTCGGGGCCACCGTGGTCGCGGCGGTGCAGCATCTCGGCAAGGAAAACAAACGGTCCGCAGACGCCATCCCGCCGGTGCCGACCGACGCGAGCATCGACGCCGGCGAAGGCGCGTTGCCGCGTGTGGGCTTTTGGCGGCGGTTCACCGCCACGCTGCTGGACGCGGTGCTCATCGCCGCCACGTTCGGCATCGTGAGCAAGGGCCTGCTGTTTCTGCCCGCGTGGTTCCTCTACCACGTCACGATGTGGCGATGGAAAGGCACGACCATCGGCGGCATTGTCTTCGGCCTGAAAATCACCCGCGAGGACGGCCGGCCCATGACGCTCGCGGTGGCGTTTGTTCGCTCGCTGGCGAGCCTCTTCTCACTCATCGCGCTGGGGCTGGGCTTCTTCTGGGCCGGCTGGAGCCGCGAGAAACGCGCCTGGCATGATCGCATCGCCGGCACGGTTGTCGTGAAGCCGCCGCGCGGGATGTCGCTGCTGTGAGGGTCAGCGCAGCACGAACTGGCGGTGCTGTTTGAACACGCCGCGCAACGCCTCTGAAGTCGCGTCCTGCAACGCCTGCAACTCGCGATAGACCGCGACGTTCTTCGCGTCCGGCTCGGCAGTCTCGGCTTTGTTCAGCGTGACGAACTGGTCGGTGAGGTCCGCGATGCTGACCTGCTCGCCCTTCTGCAAGCGCCAGCACCAGAGCGCCTGAAGGGCTGCGCCATAGGCCGCGCCTTCGCTGACTTTCAGCGTGACGACTTCGGCGTTGAACACATCGGCCATGATCTGCCGCCACAGCTTCGATTTCGCGCCGCCGCCGGTCGCGCGGATCTGCTTCGCCTTGACGCCAAGTTCGGCGAGCCGGCGCAGGCCGTAGTTCATGCCAAGCGTCACGCCCTCGAACGCGGCGCGGCAGTAGTGGCTCGCGGTGAAGGTGCCGGGGTGGATGCCGAGCATCGTGCCGCAGCCGTCGGGGACATTCGGCGTGCGCTCGCCTTCGAGATAGGGAAGCAGCAGCAGGCCGCGCGAGCCGGCGGGAACCTTCGCCGCCTTCGCCTCGAACTGCTCGTGCGTGTAACCAAAATCCTTCCGCATCATCTCGGTGGCGACGGTGACGTTCATCGTGCAGAGCAACGGGAGCCAATGATTCGTGCTGTCGCAGAACGCGGCGATTTCCCCGGCCGGGTCAACCACGGGTTTGTTCGCGCAGGCGTAAATGGTGCCGCTCGTGCCGAAGCTCGCGGTGACGATGCCCGCGCGCGTGTTGCCCGTGCCGACGGCGCCCATCATGTTGTCGCCGCCGCCGGCGCTGACGAGCACGCCGGGATTGAGGCCGAGCGACTGCGCGGTGCTGGCTTGCAACGTGCCCGCAGGCTGGTCGCTGGAGATGAGGCGCGGGAGTTTCGCGGCGAGGTCGCCACCGACGGCCTTGAGCACGGCGTCGGACCACTTGCGTTTGCGCACGTCGAGAATCGCGGTGCCGCTGGCGTCGCCGAACTCCATCACGCGCTCGCCGGTGAGCCAGAAGTTCAGGTAGTCGTGCGGCAGCAAAACCGTGGCGAGCTTCGCGAAATTTTTCGGCTCGTGTTTTTTGAGCCAGAGGATTTTCGGGACAGTGAAGCCGGGCAGAATCGCGTTGCCGACGGCTTTGCTAGCGCCCTTGAGGCCGCCGAGTTTCGCGGTGAGTTCTTCGCACTCGGCGATCGTCGAGGTGTCGCACCAGAGCTTCGCGGGGCGGATGACTTCGCCGGATTTGTCGAGCGGCACGAAGCCGTGCTGCTGGCCGCTGACACCGATGGCGACGACTTCGCCGGCCCTGGCCTTCGCTTGCTTGAGCGCGCCTTGGATGGCCGTGGCGGTGGCATCGCGCCAAGTGTGCGGGTGCTGTTCCTTCGCGCCGGGCGGGAGGTTTGGAATCAGATCGTAAGCGGCGGAGGAACTGCCGAGCACCTTGCCGGACTTCGCGTCCACGACGAGGGCCTTGGTGGATTGCGTGCCGGAATCAATGCCGATGAGGAGCGTGCGCATAGTCGAAACAGTGCGGCGAGGATGACGAAGGGATTTTCGAGTGTCCAACAATTCTCCGACGCGAACAGCAACAACGCGCGCCGTATTCGCAACCTTCAGGTTGCGAATCGAAACCTGTAGCGGCGCTCTGTGAGTGCCGGGTTGGGGGGACGGCGGTCACAGGCCGATGCGCAGGCTGAAGCCTGCGACTGTGGGATCTAGGTCACTTCTGTTTCTTCTTCGCAGCACCGACAGGTGAGGCCTTCACGATCTTCACCTCAACGGCGTTTTGCTGCGGTGCGCCGGGCGTGCTGCGGCCATCGGCGACGTATTTCTCCAGCAGCTTAGTCAGGCGGGCGACGATTTCGGGGTGACTCTGCTCCACATTGGTTTGTTCGCCGATGTCGTTGGCGAGGTCGTAGAGTTGGACAGGCGGGAGGCCGGCGGCTTTCGGCGTGCCGGGTTTCGGATCGCTCCAGCCGCCGGAGTCACGGCAGAGTTCGAGCTTCCAGTTGCCCTGGCGAATGGCGAACGAACCGTTGATGGAGTGATGCACGACGGCTTCGCGCAGCGGGTTTTTATCCGTGCCGAGCAGAGCAGGGAGGAAGCTCACGCTGTCCTCGGCAGCGTTGGCCGGAAGTTTTGCGCCGACGATTTCGGCAGCGGTGGCCATGAAGTCAGTGAGGCAGAGGAGCTGGTCGGACTTCGTGCCGGGTTTGATGTGGCCAGGCCAGCGCGCGAGGAAGGGGATGTGATGTCCGCCGTCGAAGATGTCCGCCTTGTGGCCGCGAAATTCGTAACTGGGATTGTGACCCTTCGCGAGCAGCGCGGGGAAGTCCGCCTGCGGCGAGCAGCCGTTGTCGCTCGTGACGATGAGCAAGGTGTTTTCAGCGACGCCCTGCGTGTCCAACTCCGCGATGAGCTGGCCGATGGCGTGGTCGGTCTGCATCACGAAGTCGGCGTAGTGATTCAGGCCGCTCTTGCCCTGCCATTCCTTCGTCGGTGCGATGGGCGTGTGCGGCGAGTTGAGCGGCAGGTAGAGGAAGAAGGGCTTGCCAGCCTTCGCGTCGGCGGCGCGGGACTTCACGTGGGCGATGGCCTTGGCCGTGAGCGTGGGCAGCACGTCCTCAACCTCGAAGTCCGGCGCGGCGGGGCCGAGCCGGCACTTGCCCTGTGCGCGACCGAGGAAGAGCGGGAAGTCCTTGTCCACGGTCGGCAGCTTGGTCACGCGGTCGTTCTCGATGAACGTGTAGGGCACCATGTCGAGCGACGCGCTGATGCCGAAGTAGTAATCGAAGCCGACGCTGTTCGGTCCGTTCTTGATCGGCTGCGCATAGTCCACGTTGTGAACCTGCGCGGGGGACTCGATGTTCAATTCGGAAACGTCTTTGCCGGGCAGCTTCACCCAGTCCATGCCCATGTGCCACTTGCCGATGGCGGCGGTGTGATAGCCGTTGTTCTTCAGCAATTGCGCGACGGTCAGCCGGCCCGGTTCGATGAGGCGCGGGCTGAGGCCGCCGAGGACGCCGCTCTGGAGCTTCGAGCGCCAGTTGTAGCGGCCGGTCATGATGCCGTAGCGCGTGGGCGAGCAGACGGAGGAACTGGAGTGAACGTCGGTGAAATACATTCCTGCCGCCGCGAGCTTGTCCATGTTCGGCGTGGCGATTTTGCCCTGTGGATTCAGGCATCTCACGTCACCGTAGCCGAGGTCGTCGCAGAGGACGTAGATGATGTTGGGTCGGGCCGGCGCGGCGGAGGTGAGCGCGACGGAAAATGCGAAGGCGAGGATGACGGCGAAGGCTTTCACGTGCCGCAGTGTAGCGGGGAAGCCGGATGGTGCAATGCCGGGCTGTCGGAGCGCCGAGCCTCGCTCGGCCAGAGCTAACGAACATCTCCATGCCGAGCAATGCTCGGCGCTCCGACGAACGTCACTGCACCGGCAATGTCAGCCGCACTTCGAGGCCGCGCGGCTCGCGATTCTTTGCGGTCGCGGTGCCGCCACAGGCCTCGATGCAGGTCTTCACGATGGCGAGGCCGAGGCCCGCGCCGCCGGTGTTGCGGGCGCGGTCGGGGTCGGTGCGATAGAAGGCGTCAAAGATGCGGTCAAGGTGTTCGGGCGGCACACCGGGGCCGAGGTCGGTGACGAGGATGACGCAATTAGTGCCCTCGCGCCGCGCGGTGATGGTGATGGGGCCGGCGTCGCCCGCGTAGCGCAGGGCGTTGCGAACGAGGTTGGAGAGCGCGCGCTGAAGCAGCTCGGGACGCGCGAAGCAGGTGAGATCGGCGGGGACTTCGACGATGACCTCGCCCTTGTTGGCAGCCTCGCGCTGCGCGGCGTGGTCGGCGACGGTTTTTACGTTGACGCGCTCGCGTTTGACGTTGCCGGGCTTGAGCGAGGCCTTCGAGATGGAGAGCAGTTCGTTCACGAGGTCGCTCATGTGCTGGACCTCTTCGCTTAGATCATCGAGACACTCCTTCTGTTCCTCGGTGGAATGCTGTTCAAGGATGCCGACGGACATTTGCAGGCGTGCGAGCGGCGAGCACAATTCGTGGGCGATGTCGCCGAGCGAGCGCCGCTGGCCGGTGACGAAGCCTTCGAGACGCGTGCTCATGCGGTTGATGGCGCCGCCGAGCTGGCCGAGTTCGTCGGTGCGCTTTTCGTCCACGCGCACGTCGAACTGGCCGTCGGCAATCTGCCGCGTCGCGCGCGTCAATTGCGCGATGCTGCGCGTGATGCCGCGCACGAGCGGCAGCCAGAACAGCGCGCACAGCACGACCACCCCCGCGCAGGACAACACCCACGGACGGTAGTCGAAGAAGAACCCGCCGGCGGTGAAGGTGGCCGAGCGGGCGAGAAGCGTGACGCGCAAGTGATCCGCGCTGCCCGTGCCGGGCCGCAGCGCGCCCATCAACCCGACCCAATAGGCGCGCGGGTTTTCCGACTGCACGAGGAAGCGGCGGTGAATCGGCGCTGAGCCGGGCGGCTCCTGTTTGCCCATCCCCGTCGAGCCGGGCGCGGAAGTTTCCGTCCAACCGCTTTCCCCGGGCGCGCGGCGGTTGGTGTCCGTGCCACCGGAGAAATCGCCGCCGAAGCCGGGCGGCGGTCCCTTCTTGCCCCCGGAGCCTTTTTTGCCGGGCGGGGGAAAACCGCCGGGTTCACTGCGCGGGCCAAAATCGTTCGTTGGCGCGAACTCGATGGAAGACTGGCCGCGCGGTGGCCGCGGGAGCTGGGCGCGCAAGGTTTCCGGCAAATCCACCTCGACACCGGCCAGCGTTTCCAATTCGTTTCCCAGCAGCAGGAATTTAACGCCGTGCGCCTCTCCGTAGCGCGAAAGAATGCCGTTCCATTCCGTGCGCGGCTTGGTTTCCAGCTCGCCGAGAATGGCGCGGGCGGTGGACTCAACGCGCCCGCCAACGTGGCCCGCGAGAAAGGAGTCAAAGCCGCTGCGCGTGGCGTAGCGCAGCCCGACCCACGCGACGACCATGAGCAGCAGAAGGTTCAGCGAGAACCAGATGAGAATCTTGGCGGTGAGCGGGAAACGTGGATTCATGAAATCTCCGGGCGGATGAGCATATAGCCCGCCGAGCGCACGGTGCGGATGAAACGCGGCTCCTTCGGGTCGTCGCCGAGTTTTTTGCGGAGCGCGGAGATGTGCACGTCAATCGAGCGGTCGAACACTTCGTAATTGCGATTGCGGATTTCGTCGAGCAATTGCTCGCGGGATTTCACGCGGCCCTGCGCGCGGGTGAGCGAGAGCAGGAGGTCGAACTCGACCGGCGTGAGCATGAGGGTGGTCTTTCCTAGCGACGCGGTGCGCGCGGCGACATTGATGCGCAAGTCGCCGGCGACCACTTCCTCGTCGGCATCGGTCTGCGTGCTGGCGGAAGCCTGAGTGCTCCGACGCGTCACGGCGCGGAGGCGCGCGAGCAGTTCGCGGGTGGAAAAAGTTTTCGGCAGATAATCATCCGCGCCGAGTTCGAGGCCCACGATGCGGTCCGCCTCGTCGCCGCGCGCGGTGAGCATCAGCACCGGCACGGCGGAGTGCGTGCGGATGCGCTTGAGCACCTCGAAGCCGTCGCAGCCCGGCAGCATGAGGTCGAGGATGACCGCGTGCCACGATTCTGCCACGGCGCGCTCCGCGCCCTCCGGCCCGGTGTGCGTGGCCTGCACGGAGTAGCCGAGCGGTTCGAGATAGTCCTTGATGAGCCGGCAGAGCTTGCGGTCGTCGTCAATGACGAGGATGCGCGTGGCCTGAACGGCGGAGGGAGCTGCGGGTTTCGTGGGCGCGGCCATGTGGGCGTCGGGCAGGGTGATAACAGACGCGAGCGGGTTTGGGAACTCGCGTGAGACGGACGGAGAAAGTTTCGTCAGCATGGCGGTGTCGGGTTTTGACCGAAGTTTTCCCCGCCAGAGCACGGGCGCGAGCAGATTTACAACGGCTTAACAAATCTGCTTTGCACGACACACAATCCCTTTACACACCTGCGGCACGTTGCGGGCAGAAACATCGCTGCTGCCATGAAACTGCAACTCCTCCGCTGCCTCGCCGCCCTCGCCATGCTCACCTCGGCCCACGCCGCCGACGTGACGGTGTCCGACGCCATCGTCGCGCTCGCATCCAGCGCGAACGGCACGAAGAACTACACCTTCACCGACGTCGCCTCGGGCCAGAGCGTCATTGTGACCGTGACGATGACCCCGTTTTCTCCTGACCCAGCGGCAGTGCTGTCGCTGCTCGATGGCAACACGCGCGTGGGCGTGGGCAACCCGATCGTGGGCGGCGACGGCAACCTGATCGTCTATGGCGAGGGTGTGAACTTCGCGGCGGCGCTCGTCTCCGTCTCCAGCGGCGTGACCGCCAGTTCTGTCAAATTCCGGCTCCAAGGTCTCGGCCTTCGCGCCGTGGACGGCACGCCGCCGCTCTACTGGATGTCCTCGGCCACTGCCTCGAATGCCTTCACCCTCACAGGCGAGACCGTGAACTCGCTGGACGCAACCGGCGTTTCGCTCAACGGCGGCAGCTACTCCGGGCGGCTGGGATTCTATCTCAACGATGGCACGGACGCGCAGTTGAGCGATGCGGGGACAATCAATGGGTTGGGTCTCGTTTTGACCGTTTCCTTCACCGCGACCAATGCCGCTGACCCACGTCTCGCCTCGTGGTTCACCACATATTCCGGCAAATACGCGCGCATCTACACCAGCGACGCGACCAAGAACGCCAACACCGCCGCCACAGTCTGGACCAACGGCACCACCATCCAATCGCTGCCCGCGTATTCGGGCGTGCAGGAAATCTCCTCCTCCACGAGCTGGGTCTATATCCGCAGCACCGGTCTTGGAGTTCATGTCATGGGCCCGTGGTATCTCGACGCGCAGCATCAGCAGCTCTTCCCAAATTTTCCGACCAACCAAAAAATCTTTTACCGCATTCCGCGCACGCCGTCCGTGCCCACGACCAAGATTGCGAACAACGGCGGGGCCATCGGCTACTTCGTGGACGGCGTGGCGATGTTCAACAGTTGGGACGCCTACACCTGGAACGGCTCGGCGGAAGTGCAGGCCGGCGGCGGCACCGTCGGTTACTGGAACCGCGACGCCTACGTGAACGAAGGCCAGTCGTTCGATGCGAACAACGCGCACCAGGCCGGCGGCCAGCACCATTACCACGCGAATCCGCCCGCGCTCCGCTGCCTGCTCGGCGACCACGTGGACTTCAACTCCACGAACAAGACGTATTCCGAATCAGTCGCCGCGCCGACGAAGCACTCGCCGATTCTCGGCTGGGTCGCCGACGGTTATCCCATCTACGGCCCCTACGGCTACGCGAACGCGACGAACGCCAACAGTGGCGTGCGCCGGATGCTCACCGGCTACGTGCTCCGCAACGGCCAGAGCAACACCGTGAACCTCGCTTCCACGGGCCGCGCCGCGCTGCCGCCGTGGGCCGTGCGGCTCTACGGCGTCGCCGCCGCGCAGTCCGGCCCGACGGTGAGCACGCAATATCCGCTGGGCCGCTACATGGAGGACAACGACCACCTCGGCGACCTCGGCTACACGGCGGGCGTCCACTACGACCTCGACGAATTCAACGGCCGCTTCTGCGTGACACCGGAATTCCCCGGCGGCACCTACGCCTACTTTGTCGCCATCAAGTCCGACGGCACGCCCGCCTTCCCTTACAACATCGGCCGCGGCTACTACGGCAGCCCGACCGGTGGCGCGGTGACGACGTTGAACGAAACGGTCACCACGAACTTCGTCGGCGGCACGAACATGCCGATCCAACTCGCCGTGCCTGCGAAGACGAATGCCACCGTCACGCTCGTGTGGAGCGCCGTGGACGGCGGCAGTTACAACGTCGAGTCGCGGCCCACGCTTGGCACCGGCAGTTGGCAGACAAAAGTCACGGGCATCGCCGCGCCGGGAATCACGGCGCAGACCAGCGCCACGACGAGCACTAGCGCGGAATACTACCGGGTCAAGCTCGCGTCCGTCGCGGCATTCGACGGTGTCACCGGCACCGTCTCGGGCGGCGGCGGCGGCACGACGAATCCAGCACCGGCCATCACGGTCGCCAGCGTGTCGCCGAGCAGCGGCACCGCCGGCGCATCCGCGACCGTCACCATCACGCTGAACGGCGGAACGAATCTCCCGCCCGCCAACGCCACGCCGACTTCCGTGACGCTCGGCTCGGCCACGGGCAGTGGCATTTCCTACGATGGCACCGCGGTCACTGCCGCCTTCACACTGCCCGCCACCACCGGCCTGCAAAACATCGTCGTGACGTTCCCTGCGCCGCCCATGGGTGGTGCCGCATTGTCAGTGACAGGCACGAACGTCTTCACGGTCAACCCAGCCGGCGGCGGTGGTGGTGGCACACCGGTTCCTCCGACGATTGGAAACGTCACGCCCAACAGCGGCAACGCGAACACCTCGGCGACGGTCACGATCTCCCTCAGTGGCACGAACCTGCCGCCAAACGGAACGATCCCGAACTCCGTCACTTTGGGGGGCGTCACAGGCACGGGCGTTTCCTACAACGGTTCGGCGGTGACGGCGACGTTCGCACTGCCGGCCACGACCGGCTTGAAGAACATCGTCATTGATTTCCCCGTGCCGCAGGGCCAGCCCGCGCTGACCATTACGGGAACGAACGTCTTCACCGTGAACGCTGCCGGTGGCGGCACCACGACCTCCGTCGCGCCCGGCGGCAGCGCGACACGTGGCAGCACGGTCACGGTCACAATCACGATCACCGCGCCACCAACGCTGCCGCCGCTGACGGATCCGATGACGAGCCAGACGTTGTTGCCGCAGAGCGTCACGCTCGCGAGCATCACCGGGACCAGCGTCTCGCGGCCCGCGCAGGGCACGGTCGTCGCAACTTTCGTCATCCCCGCCAACGCGCCAACCGGCGCGCAAAACGTGGTCGTCACCTTTCCACCGCCACCCGGAATGCCGATGGGCGCGACCTACACGTTGACGGGTGGCTTCACGATTCAGTAATCCAGTGCAACTCGACGTCATGAAGTCCCATCCGCTCACCACCAACGAACGCATCGCCCGCGCGTGGGTGTTGCTCGCGGTGCTGGGGTTGCTGCTGTGGCTGACTCAGCGGGCGCGCGGTGCGGAGTCGGAAGTGACCGTTTCCATCGAGCCGCGTTTCCGGGGCGAGCCGCTGGTGTTCGACCAGCTTCGTTGCACAAATGCCGCCGGGCAGTCGCTGGCCGTGACGCGACTCGATTTTTTGCTTTCTGGCATCGCCGTGCGGCGCACGAACGGAACCTGGCTGGAGAAACATTACTGGTTTGCGTTCCTCAGCGGGCGCGCAGGCCGGACGAACTTCGTGCTGCACGGACTGCCGGCGGGTGATTATGACCGGCTGCGCTTCAACATCGGCGTGCCAGCGGAACAGAATCTGCGGAACCCCGCGCAATGGGACGCCATGCACCCGCTGAACCCGACGGTGAACGGCCTGCACTGGAACTGGCAGGGCGGCTATGTTTTCCTCGCGCTGGAGGGCAAGTGGAATTCTCCCTCGCGCAACTGCGAGAAGCTGGCCGGGATGAGGGATGCAGGCATCAACCGGCTGGATGCGAATCTGACGGCGACGGGGTTGAGTCATCCGTCGCCCGCCATGGAGTCCGGCTCCAAAATGAAGGGGGAGGAACTTGCTGGCTTCTCGTGGCACCTCGCCACGGAGCGGCAATTGATGACGGTCGAGGTGCCGGTGAGCCTGAACATCGGCAACAGCTTTGTGCCCGTCCGCACGGCGGCGCTGCGCGTCGGCCTCGACCTCGCGCGCGTCTTCGATGACGTCGCCTTGAACGACGAGACGAGCTCCACGCACTCACGCGAAGGCGACGCGCTCGCCGACCGGCTGCGAAAGAATGTCGAGCAGGCGTTCACCACGCGAGCCGGGATGCCGGCAGTTGCACGGCCTGTGATGGCGGCCAATTCAATCACCAACGCGGTTGCGAAAACCAAGCTGATTGGCACGCCGTATCGCTTCACGATGTCGGCCTTCTTCCCCAAACCAGCCCTGCCGCTGGACAATCCGCTCACCGAGGAGGGCGTCGCGCTGGGCCGGCGCTTGTTCAATGACCCGTTGCTCTCGCGTGGCGGGAGGCAGTCGTGCGCGTCGTGTCACCAGATGGACGGCGGCACCGTGGACTCGGGCCGGGCCTTCAGCCTCGGCGTGGACGGACTGGAGGGAAAACGCAACGCGATGCCGCTCTACAACCTCGCGTGGAAGTCGGAGTTCTTCTGGGACGGGCGCGCAAAGTCGCTGCGTCAGCAGGCGCTCATGCCGATCCAAGACGAGCTGGAGATGCACGAGACGCTGCCGAATGTCGTGGAGAAGTTGAAGGCTGTGCCGGCGAAAGCCACGCCGGTCTCCGCGGGTTATGCGGATATGTTCGCCCGCGCCTTCGGCACTTCGGACATCACAGCAGAACGGGTTGGCCTCGCACTGGAACAGTTCCTCCTGACGATCACATCTTTCGACTCGAAGTTCGACCGTGTGATGCGCGGCGAGGCGCGCTTCACGCCGGAGGAGCAGCACGGCTTCGAGTTGTTTCACACGGAGCACGATCCGCGACGCGGGCAGTTCGGCGCGGACTGCTTCCATTGCCACGGCGGGCCGCTGTTTCAAAATGTTGCCTTCGCCAACAACGGTCTCGACCGCGAGCCGAGGGACTTGGGCCGCTACCTCGTGACGGGCCGCGAGGGGGACAAGGGCAAGTTCGCCGTGCCATCGCTGCGCAACGTGGAGTTGACCGCGCCCTATATGCACGACGGTCGGCATCGCACGCTGGAGGAGGCGGTCTTGCACTACATCCGCGGCGTGCAGCGCAGCGAGACGCTCGACCCGAACCTCGCCAAGCATCCGCCGGGCGGCATTCACCTGCCGCCGCCCGAACTGCACTCGCTGGTGGCGTTCCTGAAAACCTTGACCGACGAATCGCTGCGGCCCGTCCAGCGCAGCGCCGCCGTCGCGCCACCGCCATGAGCGCAATTTTTCACTTTGCTCGGGTGAGCAAACGGCGGACGGACCAGTGGAATTCGTGTGCCCGGTCCGTCCGCCGCGTCTTTTGTTGTCCGGTGCGGGGAATTGTTTGCTCGGCAGTCGCCAGTCCACGTTTACAGTCGCAACCACCCATCCATCATGTTTGAACGAACTTCATCCCGCCCGCCGAAAGCGTTGTTCATCGCGGTGCTGGCGCTGTCGCTCGCCGTGTTTGGCCACGGCCAGAATCGCCCGCCTGAGCCTCGGGGCTTTGGCGGGAGAAACGGCGAGAAGGGTGGCAAGCAATACGCCGCGCCGGCGGGGGACGGCCAGAGTCCCGGCCAGAGCCAGGTGAGCATCACGGTCGAGGGCGGGTTTCGCGTCATTCGCGCGAACGGTCTGCCGGACCACGCGCCGGGACAGTTTCCGAATCGCGGCAACCCGAACGTCATCGAGGCGCAGAGCTACAACTACCGTGTGCCGCTCCAGCCGAAGGAGAACGCCACGTTCACGCGCCTCGCCATGCATCCGTTCGGCGTCGCGCTCAACGGAGTGGTCTTCGACCCCGGCGCGGCGGAGTGGTGGCAGATGGATCCGCGCTCGGGCTGGACGCTCGACCCCATCAGCGGTTCGCAGAAGCTGGGCATTGACCGGCACAACGCACACGTGCAGCCCAGTGGCGCGTATCATTATCACGCCATGCCGACGGGACTCGTGGAGAGGCTGACTGGTGGCAAGGCGAAGGTCGCCCAAGTCGGCTGGGCGGCGGACGGCTTTCCAATTTATGGGCCGTGGGATTATTCCGAGGCGAAGAACACGAACAGCGTGGTGAAGCGCATGAAATCAAGTTACAAGTTGCGAGCGGGCGAGCGGGCAAGCGGGCCAGGCGGAAAGTTCGATGGCAGCTACGTCGAGGACTTCGAGTTTGTGAAAGGCGCGGGCGATCTCGACGAGGCCAACGGGCGTTTCGGCGTGACGCCGGAGTTTCCGCAGGGCACATATCACTACGTGTTGACGGACGATTTTCCGTTCATCCCGCGCCAGTTCAAAGGCACGCCGGACAGCAGCTTCTTCCGGCACGGCCCGCCGCCGTTGCGCTTGGGCGCGGGAGAGGTCGGTCAGGGAGGATTCGACCGGAAAGGGCCGCCGGGAAAAGGCCGGCCATTCTAACACCACCCGCGTCATGGCTGAAACCGCTTCCCATCGCCGCAGTGATTCAACTGTGCCGACACTTATCGTCGCCGCGCGCCGCGAGCGGGACGTGCGCCGGCACCGGTTGCAACAAATCGAAGGCACTGGCGCGCCGAGGCACATCCCGCTCGACCGCGAGGAATTCGTGCTCGGCCGCGACGAGGCGGCGAACATCCGCATCAACTCGCCGCGCGCGTCGCGCCGGCACGCGTTCATCCGCCGCCACGAGGAGGGCTTCGAACTGCTGGACAACGACAGCCGCAACGGCGTCTTGCTCAACGGGCTGAAGGTGTATTCCGCCGTGCTGCGCGACGGCGACGTGGTGCAGGTGGCTGACGGCGTATTCGTGTATCACGAGAGCTGACCATGCCTGTCATTGTCAAATTCTGGGGCACGCGCGGGTCCATTCCGACCACCGCCCCGTGGGCGCGCGTCTATGGCGGCAACACGCCGTGCGTGGAAGTGCGCTGCGGGGATGAGGTGTTCATCTGCGACGCGGGAACTGGAATCCGCGAACTCGGCCGTGATCTGAGCCGTCGCCAGCCCACGCCGCGTGATGCACATCTGTTTCTCAGCCACCTCCATCTGGATCACATTCAAGGCCTGCCGTTCTTCCTCGCGGCGGTGCCGGACCTCCGCGTGCATGTCTATGGCGTCTCCGATGACGACACCAGCCGGCAGCGGCTCCTGTCCGGCGAGCTCGGCGCGGAATTCTTTGCACAGAATGCCTCCGTGCCGCGCGCGAGCCTGACGTTCGACCATCTGGAGGACGATGCCCGGAGCATCAGTGGCGTCCGCGTGCGCAGTTTTCCGCTTTCACATCCGGGCGGCTGCCACGGTTTCTCCTTCGAGTGTGACGGGCGGAAAGTGGTTTACGCCTCCGACGTGGATTTGGGTGGCGGGACGTCGGGCGTCGGCGCGAAGGAGCGCACCGCCGCCAGCGACGTGATGACGTTGCGACCAGTGCCACGCCCGCTGTTGAACGCGGCGCGCGGCGCGGACCTCTTAATTGTGGACGGCCAATACGACGACCCGCAATATCGTGCGCACATGGGCAGTGGACATTCGAGTTGCCTCACGGCCACGGACCTCGCCATCCAGTCGGATGCGAAGAATCTTGCCCTGTTCCATCACGACCCCGACGACCGTGACACCGACGTGGACACGAAGGTGAAGCTCTGTCTCGCGCGTGCCGCCAAGCTCGGGGCCGACCTGCCCATTTTCGCCGCCCGCGAGGGCGTGGCGCTAAAATTCTGACGCATGGACGACGAGACACTTCCCGATGCCACTCCTTCGCCACGCCGCGCGGCGAACGCGCCGCTGGGCGCGGAAGAGGAGACGCTCACCAGCGGCCAGATGCCGCGCAGCCCGGCCACGTCCGGTTCGGCCATCGCCTTCAAGCCCAAGGAACGCGACCTCTCCGGCGCGCAGCTCGGTGAATACCAGCTCGTGCGCAAAATCGCCGTGGGCGGCATGGGCGAGGTCTATGAGGCGGTGCAGCTCAAGCTGGACCGGCGCGTCGCGGTGAAGCTCCTTTCCGAGGAGCTTTCGCGGGAACAGGAGTTCCTCGCCCGCTTCGAGCGCGAGGCGAAGTCCGCCGCCGCGCTCAACCACCCCAACGTCGTGCAGGTCTATGACTACGGCTGCGCGGAGGGGCAGTATTACTTCGTGATGGAGCTGGTGGACGGCGTGGACCTCTCGATGCACGTCAAGGAGCATGGCAGGCTGCCCATTCCCGACGCGTTGAATTATTTCGAGCAGGCGGTCAATGCGCTCAAGTTCGCCGCGCGTCACGCCATCATCCACCGTGACATCAAGCCGGCCAACCTGATGCTCACCGACGACGGCCGCGTGAAGGTTGCCGATCTCGGCCTGGCCAAGAAGCTCACCGACGACTCCGACGTGACCATGACCGGCGTGGGCATGGGATCGCCGCACTTCCTCGCACCCGAGCAGGCCGACGACGCCGCGCATGTGGATCATCGCGCGGACATTTATTCACTCGGTGTCACGTTGCTCTTCCTGCTGACGGGCAAGCGTCCGTTTGAGGGCGCTTCCAACTTTTCCGTCGTCCTCGCGCACGCGAACAAGCCGCTGCCCACGGGTGTGGAACTCGGCACGCCGCTGCCCGACGAGATCGAGCGCTTCATCAAGCGCATGACCGCGAAGCTCCCGGCGGCGCGTTATCAGGATTACGACGAACTGCTCGCCGACTTGCAGCGCGTGAAGGACGGCCACCGTCCGCGCCTCAACGTCGGCCAGATTTTGAAAGACGCGCGAACGATTCAATATGCAGCCATCGCGGGTGTCGTCCTGCTGGTGCTGGCGTTGGCCGTGCCGTTGATGCTGCCGGACAAAAAGCCGGCGGACACGTCGCCGGTTTCTCCAGCCGCCACGCAGCCACCGGCAAAAATCGAATCGAACCCGCCGCAAACCGACCGGCCTTCGCAGGGCGAGCGGTCACCGAGGGATGACGGCCCGCCTCCGCCCCCTGAACGGCCCGGCTTCGACGGACCCCCGGGCAAGGGCGGCAAGGGGAGAGCCGGCCCAAGCGTGAAGGGCGGCCCAGGCGGCCCTGACGGACAGGGACGTGGCATCCGCCTTCCGTGGTTGCCGATGCCGCCGCCGGAACACTACGCGATCAAGGACGGACCCATCCCCGACATGCTCGCCGAGGCAGACCAATATGCCGCCGCGAACAAGGACAATCTGGTCAAGATCATTGACCGCTACTGGCAGGTGCAACGAAAAGCCGTGGGCACACAATGGGAGGAGGCCGCCCGACGCAAGGCCGATGACGCCGTTCAAAAGCATCTGCGAACTGTGGACGCACTCATCCCCAAGTTGCAGGCCCAAATGGAGACCTTCCTCAAAGAACGCAAGGTGCAGGAAGCCTATGACGTGTGGCGGCAGTTCCCGGAGCGGCTGCGCACGCCGGAGACGGACGACGACATCGCTCAAATCCTCAACCGCTTCATCCCGCCAAACTTTCAGCCGAAGTAAAGCGACATGAACTTTCGTTTCTGTCTGGTGGTCGCCATCGCCACCACGTTCGCCTGGCGCATTGCCTCCGCCGCTGAACCGGACTGGCCGCGCTTCCGTGGCCCAAACGGTTCCGGCATCGCCGTCGGTGCGCAGCCGCCGACCACATGGAGCGACGCGCAGAACTTGAAGTGGAAAACCGAATTGCCCGGCGCAGGCACATCCAGCCCCATCGTCGTCGGTGAACGCATTTTCGTCACCTGCTGGACCGGTTCGGGCGCGGGCGAGTTGAGCCGCCAGCTTGTTTGTGTCAACCGTCAGTCCGGAAAAACCCTGTGGGCGACCGCCGTCGCGGGTGAAGCCTCGCCGGATCGTTACGAAGGCTACTTCCGCGAGCACGGATACGCGAGCCACACGCCCGTGAGCGACGGCGAAAAGGTCTTCGTCTATTTCGGGCGCGGCGGCGCGGCGGCGTTCGACCTCGAAGGCAAACAGCTCTGGCACGTGCAACTCGGCAATGGCTCAAACGCGAAGAACTGGGGTTCCGCCGCCAGCCCCGTGCTCCACAAGGACACCGTCATCATCACCGCGTCCGAGGAGGCGCACGCTGTCGTCGCACTCGACAAAAAGACCGGCAAGGAAGTCTGGAAGGCCGCCGGCTCCGCGCTCGACTACGTCTTCAGCACGCCGGTCCTCGCGGGCAGCGCGACGCAGCCCGAACTCATTCTCTCCCTGCCCGACGAGTTGTGGGCGCTCAATCCCGACAGCGGCAAGCTCCGCTGGTTTGCCGCGACCGGCCTGCCCGGAAACATCGCGCCGAGCGCCGTGGCGGGCGACGGCGTCGTGTTTGCGTTCGGCGGCTTTCCGCAGCTCGGCGCGGTTGCGTTCAAGACCGGCGGCAAGGGCGACGTGGGCCAGACGCACCAGCTCTGGCTCACGCGCAACAGCACCTACGTCCCCACGCCTGTGCTGCACGAGGGCCGGCTCTACGTCGTGACCGATCCGGGCTTCGCGCTCTGTCTCGACGCGAAGACGGGCGAGCAAGTCTTCAAGGAGCGGCTCCCCGGCGCGAGCGGCGGTGGTCCCGGCGGCAAGCCGTTCTACGCTTCAGCCGTGCTCGCGGACGGAAACATCTACGCCGTAAGCAGGCGCAACGGCACGTTCGTCTTCGCGGCGAAGCCCGAATTCAAACTCATCTCGCAAAACTCCTTCGCCTCCGACGCGACGCAGTTCAACGCCACGCCAGCGGTGAGCGGAAAACAGTTGTTCCTCCGCTCGGACAAATTCCTCTACTGCATCGAGGCCGGCGCGAAACTTTGATTCGCCACCACAAACTCAACCACCCATGAAAAAGAAATTGCTCCTCCTCACTGCGGTCGCGCTCGGCGGTTTGCTCATCGTCACCTCGGCACAAGACCAGAAACGCCTGCCGCTGAACCGCGATGGCGCACAAGGTGGGTCCGGTGGCCAAGGTGGACCACCGGGCCGGCAGGGCGGCCCCGGCGGCGAAGGCGGCTTCCGTCCGCCCAAACACCCGCTCGAGATGGCTCTCGACGCCAATGGCGACGGAGTGATTGACGCGCAGGAAATCGCCAACGCCTCCGCCGCGCTCAAGAAGCTCGACAAAAACGGCGACGGCAAACTCACCGAGGACGAGTATCGTCCCGCTCGTCCGCAAGGTGGGCCTGGTGGTTTTGGTGGCCCGGGCGGCGGACGCGGTGGCCCCGGAGGCCAGCAGCCCGGCGGCGATGGCACCCCTGGTCAACGCCGTCCGCCGCAGGAGAAGTAGCCGCTTCAGTCGGTGTCCCAGCGAGAATGGGCAAGGCACTTCGTGCGTTTGCGGCGGTAAATTCCCATCCAAATACGAATTCGGGGTGATTTGAGGCGCGTCTTTCTGACGCGCTTCAGGCGCACTGCCGTGCGTTGCCGACCGCACAGGACATCATAAAATGCGTAGCTCTTAGCAAACAACGGTTAGCCCGTCTGCGCGCCAATCTCAGAGTGATGGTGTGAAAGATGAGAGCCAACTAGAGGGTGCCGGCCAACCAAACGCGGGGCCGAGTCGCGACTGGCTGCCGGCGGCGGTGCGGTGGGGCACGCTGGGTGTCAGCGTGCTGGCGGCGGTGACGATGGTGTCGTGCGCCACGGTCACGCGGACGGTCGTTGATCTCCAAAACATTCCCGGAGCCGAGTTCGTCGGAAACCAGAACTGCGCGCAATGCCACGCGGAAACCGTTCGGGACTTCAAGACTTCCGACCACGCGCGGCTTCAGGCGAAGGGCACCAACGCCGTCCAGCTCGGCTGCGAAGGCTGCCACGGGCCGGGCAGCCTGCACGCGCAGGCGGGCGGCGGACGCAACAACATCCTGAACCCGCGCCACGACGCGGAGACGTGCTTCAAGTGTCATCTCGACAAGCGCGGCGAGTTTTCCCTGCCGCATCATCACCCGGTCCTTGAAGGCAAGGTGAGCTGCGCGGACTGCCATCATCCGCACAAGGGGCAGGCCGTCGCGGGCGGCGGCACGCAATTGGCCACCGAGCACGAGACCTGCGGCAAATGTCACACGGCGCAGCGCGGGCCGTTCGTCTTCGAGCACGAGGCGGTGCGCGAGGGCTGCACCACCTGCCACAAGCCGCACGGCTCGGTGAACCGCCGGATGCTCACCGAGCGCAACTCGACGCTTTGCCTCAAGTGTCACTTCCAACAGCAGGTCACAGCCGGCGCGATTTTTATCGGCGGCCAGGACCACTCGACGCGATTGACTCGCGGGAGCTGCTTCAGCGGCGGCTGCCACGAGGCGGTGCATGGTTCCAACATCGGCTCCTCACTGCGGTTCTGAAACGAGAACACCATGAAAACCATTCGCCAGACCCTCATCAATCCAGCGGCAGGACGCGTGGTTTCCGCGCTGCTGCTCGCGCTGGTGATTTGCGCCGGGTCGCGCGTGGAAGCGCAATCGGCCGCGACCAACAAAGTTGTGGAACCGAAGAAAGCCGCCGAGGCCGACCCCAACGCGGAGCCGGTCAACTGGATCACCCTTGGTGTCGGGGGCGCGACCGTGAGCGGCGACCGCACGCAGTTTCAGGAGCGCTGGGGCAAATCGCGGGGCGTGATGGGCGGGCTGGAGGATTTCCACTACGAGCTGATGTTCGGCGAGAAGGGGACGGCAGAGCTGGACGGTCGCGCGATGTATGGCGGGCAGGATTTCTCCGTGAAGCTGCAAGTGGTGGACCCTGACCGCGGCTTTCTGCGCGCCGGGTTCAAGCAGTTCAAGACTTGGTATGACGGCAGCGGCGGCTACTTCCCGGCGACGGGCAAGGCGTTCACGCTCTACGATGAAGAGTTGGGTTTGAACCGTGGAGAATTCTGGATCGAGGGCGGGCTGACGCCGCCGGACGGGCCGATGCTCACGCTGCGCTACGAGCGCGAATATCGCAAAGGCACGAAGGACTCGCTCATCTGGGGCGACTCGACGCAGGGCGGCGCCACGCGCGGCATGGTGCCGAGTTTCCGCGAGCTGAACGAAGTGCGGGACCGCATCAATGCCGACTTGAAGCACACGATCGGCAGGTCCGACCTGGGTTTCGGCGTGCGCCTGGATCTCGTGGACAACAACAATGTGTTCAAAGAGCACCGTCGGCCGGGCGAGGCTGCGGACCGGTATGTCACGCAGCGCGACATCTTCGAGTCGGACATGCTCAACTTCCATGGGTTCACGGAGACGCGGTTCAACGACGCGGTGCTGCTGACCACTGGTTACTCCTATACGCGGCTGAACACGGACATCGGCGGGAGCCGGATTTATGGTGCGAGCTTCGACGCGCCTTATCTGCCCGTGTATCCCGGCAAGCAGGCACGGGACGAGGGCTACGTCAATTTGTCCGGCGGATCAATCGTGGACCAATACGTGATGAACCTCTCGCTGCGGCTTGAACCGGCGGAGGACTTCGTCATCGTCCCCTCGCTGCGCGCCGAGAAGATTGACACGACAGGCAACGCGCTGTTCACCGAGAACACCACGGGCACGGTCGCGCCGTTCCCCGCATCCTCGTCGCTCTTGTTCAACTCGCGTCAAAACGGTTTCGTGAATATCACGGAGGCCATCGAAGCGCGCTTCACCGGTTTCACCAACTGGGTGCTCTACACCCGCGGCGAGTGGTCGGAGAGCGACGGCTATCTGCGCGAGATGGAGCAGGATCTCACCGCCGGAACCACGGGCATCTTGCGCAGCACGGACTCGGAGCGCTTCACGCAGAAATACACGGTCGGGGCGAACTGGTATCCGCTGCGGCGGCTGCATTTCTCCGGCCAGTATTATCACAAGACTCGGGAAAATGATTACACCCACTTGATAGATTCGACCCCGAACACCGTCGGCACGGATCGCTACCCGGCTTACATCCGCGAGCATAGCTTCAAGACTGACGACTTGAATCTGCGCGCCACCTGGCGTCCGCGATCCAACGTCACGTCGGTGACGCGCTACGATTATCAAGTCTCCTCCATCGAAACCTTCGGCGGCAGCCTGGCCGGCATCGAGAGCGCACAGACAACGGCGCACATCATCAGTCAGAACCTGACGTGGGTGCCGTGGTCGCGGCTGTTCCTGCAAGGCAGCTTCAGTTATGCGCTGGATGCCACCACGACTCCCTACAGCCAGATCACTGGCGCGGCCGCCGGACTCGTCAGCGACGCGCGCAACGACTACTGGCAGGCGACTGCGGCGGCGACCTTTGTGGTGGACGACAAGACAGATTTGCAGGCGAGCTACTTCTATTACCGTGCCAACAACTTCATCAACAATTCCGGCGTCAGCATGCCCTATGGCACCAGCGCGAAGGATCACACGGTGAACGTCAGCCTCATTCGTAACTTCAGCAAAAACGTCCGGGGCACGCTGAGTTACGGCTTCTTCACCCACCGCGACGAAACTTCCGGTGGACTTGACAACTACGACGCCCATCTCATTTTCTCCACCATCACCTACCGCTTCTGAGCAGCTCAATCACTCATCCTATGAAAGTCACAACCCTCCTCCTCGTGACCACCGGTTTCCTGCTGGCCGGAACCTCCACCCTGCGCGCCGCCGATGTTGCGGAGAACTGGACCAAACACTGCGGCTCCTGCCACGGCGCGGACGGCACCGCCAAGACCAAGGCAGGCCGCATGGCCGGCGCAAAGGATCTCACGGACGGGCCTTATCAGAAGCAGTTCACCGACGAGCAAATCATCCAGCGCCTCAAGGACGGCGTGACCGACAAGGGCAAGGAAAAAATGAAGTCTTTCAAAGCCGTGCTCACCGACGACGAGCTGAAGGCGCTCGTCGCGAAAGTCCGCACGTTCGCGAAGTAGTCAGCCTCGTTGGCCCGGTGCCGACGCGCGGTGAATCGGCCTGCAACCCTTCGACCGGATGAATGAGAACCAGAAAACCTCGCTCGCGCTGACGGGACTGACGGTTTTGTTCAGCCTGACGGCGCTGGTTTTCTGGACCACGGCGCGCAGCGGTCCGGCGGTCCAGCGCGAAGGGCCGCTGCCCGGCCTAGTCTTCACGAACACAACCACCGTGCGTCTCTCTGTGGCAGAACTGACGAAGACAGGCGGCGATGTGTCCGGATTGGATTGCTATGCGTGCCACAAGCAGGACAAGCCCGTCGCGCCGAGCTTTGATGCAGCCGGGCATCTGATTCCCTCCGTCGCGCATCGCGACGTGGTCTTCTCGCGCATGAACTGCGCGGCCTGCCACGCGCCGGAGGAGAAGGTGGAGCTGAAGTGGGACGCCGAGGGCAAGGTCATCACGCCCGCCGCGCACACGAACGACGTGGCTCGCCACGGCCGCACCATCGGCAACGACCACTGCTTCAACTGCCACGACCCGGCGAACTTGAACGAGCTGCACACGCCCGGCGGCAAGAAGCTCAAGCTCGCCGACAGCACGCTGCTCTGCGCGAGCTGCCACGGCCCGAGCTATCGCGACTGGCAGGAGGGCGTCCACGGCCGGCGCAACGGTTTTTGGGACGCGAAGCTCGGCGCAACCGAGCGCAAGGACTGCACCGCCTGCCACGACCCGCACGCGCCTGCGATTCCGCGCATCAAACCGTTGCCCCCGCCGTCCCGCGCGGGGGCGAAACCGGGACGAGGAAGATGTGGCCGCGCCTCGTGGCTGCGCCGCCCCGGCGCAGCCAGCGTGAGGGCGACGCCTCGTCGCCCGCTTCGCTCCGCACTGCTCGATGCTCTTTTGCTTTGGCGGCGAGGCGCCGCTTTCACCCTGCTGCGACGGGGCGTCGCAGCTACGCGCGGGCCGTGCAACTACGTCGTTACGGCGAAAGGACACTGACATGGCCGCGAACACTTCATTGCCGAACCTCGCAGCGACTCCGCCCGCGCCGGAGGGCACGAGCCGCCGGAGCTTTCTCCGCACGTCCGCCGCCGTCGCATCCGGCCTCGCTGCGATGGCCGCGAGCCTCGCACCGTTGCGCGAGCTGACGGACTTCGGCTCGGTCGAGGAGTTTCTCCAGAAGCACTACAAGGAGCTGACGCCTGTCGAGATGGAGCAGGCGCTGGCGCGCATCCGCCGCGAGGTGGAGAAGCAATACGGCCTGCGCCCGCACGTCCGCGACCTGCGGCCGATGGACGGCGTGGAGTTCGTATATTGCCTGAACCTCACGCGCTGCATCGGCTGCCGGAAATGCGTCCACGCCTGCGTCGCGGAGAACAACCAGTCGCGCAGCCCGGAGATTCAATACATCCGCGTGCTCAAGATGCCCAACGGCACTTTCGACATGGAAAAGGGCGACCATCACTACGCGACGCCGACGGTGCCGGAGAAAGGTTTCTTCTACATGCCGGTGCAATGCCACCAGTGCAAGAACCCGCCGTGCGTGAAGGTCTGCCCGGTGGACGCGACGTGGCAGGAGAAGGACGGCATCACGGTGATTGACTACGACTGGTGCATCGGCTGCCGTTACTGCGAGGCGGCGTGTCCCTACTTCGCGCGGCGGTTCAACTTCGCCGAGCCGAAGATTCCGAAGGAGCACATCAACCCCGACATGGCGTATCTGGGCAACCGTCCGCGCCACAAGGGCGTGATGGAGAAATGCCACTTCTGCATCCAGCGCACGCGCGCGGGCAAGTATCCGGCCTGCCTCGAAGTCTGCCCGACCGGCGCGCGCAAGTTCGGCAACATCCTCGACCCGAACAGCGAGGTTTCCTACATCCTCAAGCACAAGCGCGTGTTCGTGCTGAAGGAGGAAGTCGGGACGCTGCCGCGGTTTTACTACTACTTCGACGTATGAGCCGCTGTCTGAGCAACTCACGGGGAAATGGATGTGGAGCCGCAGCGCTTTCCGGCTCCCTCTCCCTTTGCGGAGCAAGGGGAGAGGGCCGGGGTGAGGGGTTGGCCGCGTGGGCAATGGTTGCCCCTC
>CAYZJP010000018.1:0-56717 GCA_964478755.1 uncultured Klebsiella sp. | reverse complement strand
TCATGAACCGCCTCCTCAAAAATGACCACTTCCAACTTGCCAACTAACACCGTTGCTGCGGGACTCATTCATTTTCCCCATCGCTTCCCAGTGCTAAAGCACTGGGCTATTTTCGGGGGCAACATATTCCCCCCACGCTGGTAGGGCGCGCAGTCCCCTGCGCGCCGCACGACAACCCAACGCGTCCTTTGCTCCTCACGCCTCAGCGGGCAGGGGACTGCCCGCCCTACCTTCACGCGAAACCCGGCGGGGGCCGGTCGGCAGGACGATAGACCCACGGCCAGTCTTCCGCGCGTTCACACAGGCCTTTGCGAACAGGATTCATCAGGATGTAGCTGACTTTCTCCTCCAGCTCGTGGTGGTTCCGCAGCCGGTGGTCAAAGAAGTCGCGCTGCCATTTCACCCCGGCCTTCAACGCCACGAACTTCTTCCAATTCGATAGCTGGGTCTTCATCCCCGGCTCCGGCGGAAAGGCGAGGATGGCATGTAGATGGTCCGGCATGAGCAAGCAGAGGCGGCAGTGCCAGAGCAGGCGGTCGTGATTGTGAGTCATGGCGGCGAGCACGAAATCGCCCACGCCGACGCGGCAGAGATGGTTCTCTCCCCGAGGCTGACAGTTGATGGTGATGAAGAAGTCGCTTCCCTGCGCGACCCATTGCGGAATGGCGTGCGGCAGCTTCTTCCGAACGGGCAAATCCATGGCGCGACCGTAGCAAGCAAACGGGGCGATTCAACCCAACATTGGTAGGGCGCGCAGTCCTCTGCGCGCCGCCCGGCAACCCATCGCGTCCCTTGCTCCCCCCGCCCCGGCGGGCAGAGGACTGCCCGCCCTTGCGCCACGTTTCGTATCACGCGTGTCGGTAGGGTGCGTCACTCCGTGCGCGCCTGACTCCTGTCAGTCCCGCACCGCGGCGCACACGTAATCCAGCACGCGCCAGAGGCTGTCGCCTTCGTTGAACGGTGTGCGCGGCGCAGGCTGCCAGTTGTCGCGGTCGTGCTTCGGCTCCGGCTGCGGCAGGCCCGTGAGCGCGGGCTCGTATTGGTTGTTGTTCCCGCCGAGCTTGTAGATCACGAGATCCAGCGACGGCACGATGTAGAGGCAGAAGCCGCCCGCGCCGGACTTGAAGAACGCATCGCGCGGAGCGCCCAGCACGTGACCGTCCGCGTTATGCTCGAACTGCAGGCTGAACGGGCAGTGTGGATTGTAGGACGAGGGCGAGTGGCACTTCTCGATGTAGTCGGCGGGGACGAGTTGCTTGCCGTTCCACTTGCCGCCGCGCAACAGGCAGTAGCCGAAGCGCAGCGCGTCTGTGGCGTGCAGCGCAGTGCTGCCCGCGCCGTTGGCGTGAGGCATCTTGAAGTCGCCGCGCTGGAGGCAGTAGCCCCACGATTCCCAGCCCATCGGCTTGCCGAGGCGCGCCTGGATGTAGTCCTGCAACTCCATCCCGGTCACGCGACGCAGCACGATGGATGCGATGTGCGGCGCGGGCGACGAATAGGAATAGCCCGCGCCCGCATTCGTCCACATCGCGCAACGCAGCGAGGACTGATCCAGGTCGCGGATGTTTTGGCCGGGCTTGGCCGTGAGCGGGAACGCCTTGCCCATCACGATGGCGGAGGGTGTCTGGCCCTCGCCATTGTAGCCGGCGGTCATGCACAGCAACTGTCCGAGCGAGATGTCCGCGCGGCGTGGGTCATCGAGCGGCAACGCCTCGGGCAGAAACTTCTCGGTGAACACTTTCGTGTCGAGTCCCTGCGGAATCTTTTCGCGAAATTCATTCAGCATCACGCCGCACGCGATGCTCGTGAACGCCTTGCCGGTCGAAGCCATGTCGGGGTTCGCGTTGCGGCTGGCGCGTCCGAAATACTTCTCGAAGACCAGATGCCCCCGGCGCACGACGAGCAGCCCGCCGTTCTGCGTGCCTCGCTCGCAGACCTGATAGGCGCGCTCCAACCACGCGGGGTCCATGCCGGCCTTGTCGCGAATCTCCTTCGCGTCCTTCGCCACGCGCCAGCCGCCCGCGCTGTCCGGCGGCGGGAAGTAATCAGCGGCGGCGGCGGAGAGGCAGAGAGCGGCGAGTGCAAATGGAAGCAGACGAATGCCGGACAAGTTCATGCGTGGTGTGTGTCAGCAAAACACTGCGGGGTCAAACGAACTTCCGCGCGTATGAACGGTTCAGAGCTGGCCGCTCGGCTGGGCGCCGCCTCTGACTGCTGGGTGGAACGGGCCACTGGCCCGTTGCGGCGGGCTACCAGCCAGCCGCGTCTCGTGCGCCCAGAACGAGCCAAGTTATTCGACAGTTTCCTGTGCCGAAACTCGGCGGCAGGTTGCCGCCGAGAACGGGCCAGTGGCCCGTTCCACCCTGACAACCTGAACCGTTCCGGGCTCACTTCCCCGCCGGCAGCACCTGCACGGTCAGCGAAGTCGCGGCGTTCGCCGAGCGATAGACACGTTGCGTGGCCTTGCGGAAGTCCTCGGGCTTCGCGGTCGGGATGTTCACGAAGGTCTGCGGGTTGCGGTCCACGAGCGGGAACCACGAGCTTTGCACGTGGATCATCACGCGGTGGCCGCGCCGGAAGGTGTGGCATACGTCCGGGATGTCGAAGGCGATCTTCGCCGGCTGGCCGGGCACGAATGGCTCGGGCTGCTCGAAGCTGTTGCGGAACTTGCCGCGAAAGACATCGCCGCGCACAAGCTGCTGCGCGCCGCCGAGCTTCGCATTCGCGGGATTGGGATTCGGGTTCGGATAGTCGCCGGGATACACATCAATGAGCTTGATGACCCAGTCGGAGTCCGTGCCGGTGGTGGAGACGTGGAAGGTCGCGCGCAGCGGGCCGGCGAAGGTGAGGTCCTCCTCCAGCGGCTCGGTCTCATACACGAGCACGTCCGTGCGCGATGCCGCGAAGCGCTGGTCCTCGATGGGATACGCGCGCGGGTAGGTGGTGGACTGGTCAGCGGTGAAGGGCACGGGCTTCGCGGGATCGCTCACATATTCGTCGAAGGCCGCGCCCTCGGTCGGTGGCTGGAAGGACAGCGCGCCACCGGCCCGCAAGTAGAGCGTGCGCGGCGCGGCCTGCTTCGGCGGCCAGGCGTCGAACTTCCGCCAGCGATGCGTGCCCGTCTCGAAAATGTGCGCCTCGGTGGCGGTGTAGTTCGTGTCGCCCTTGAGGAAGTGGCGGAAGAACGGCAGCTCGATTTTCTCGCGGTAGTATTCCGAGGTCTTTGCGTGAAAGCTGAATGACCCGAGCGTGTCACCGGGGCCGCGCCCCCAGCCGCCGTGCGCCCACGGGCCCATCACGAGCATGTTCGTGATGCCGGGATTCTGCCGCTCGGTGGCGCGGTAGGTTTCCAGCGGACCGAACAAATCCTCCGCGTCATACCAGCCGCCCACGGTCATTACCGCGCAACGGACGTTCTTCAAGTGCGGCCGGATGTTGCGCGCCTTCCAGTAGTCGTCGTAGGTCGGATGCGCGAGGAACTCGTTCCACTCGGGCGCACGGCCCTTGAGCAGCGTCTTCTCGGAATTCGCGAGCGGCCCCATGCGCAGGAAGAAATCGTAGCCGTCGGGTGTCTTGAAATTGAAGCTGCGGAACTCGTCGTGGAGCGGGTCCTCCACCTTCTGGGCGAAGCGGAAGAAGAAATCGAAGTTCTGCGAGAGGAAGAACGCGCCGTTGTGATTGAGATCATCGCCCATGAACCAGTCGGAGATCGGAGCCTGCGGCGAAGCCGCCTTCAGCGCGGGATGGCTGTCGATCATGCCCATCGAGGTGTAGAAGCCCGGATACGAAATGCCGAACATGCCGACAAGGCCGGAGTTGTTCGGCGCGTGCTTCACGAGCCACTCGATGGTGTCCCAGGTGTCCGAGTTTTCATCAATGTCCTTCGGACCTTTGTTTGGGTTGAACGGGCGCACGTGCATGTAAATCCCCTCTGAGCCGTAGCGGCCGCGCACGTCCTGCGTGACGAGGATGAAGCGATCCTTCGCCAGCGTGAGGAACGAGCCGGAGGGATCGGTGTAGTTATCGGAGCCGTAGGGTTTCAGCGCATAGGGTGTGCGCGTGAGGATGATCGGCCACTTCTGCGATTCGTCCTTCGGCACATAGACGCGCGTGAAGAGCCGCACGCCATCGCGCATGGGAATGCGGTGCTCGTATTTCGTGTAATGCTCGGCGAGCCAGGCGGAGTTGGTGTCCGTGTCCGCCGCGTGCGCGGAGGGGATGACCAGCGAAAAGAACAGCGCCGCGAGGAAACCGACATGGGAAATGGCTTTCATGGCGTGACACTCTCGACGAGCCGCCGCGTCGGGCAAGGAGAAACTCCGATGCCAAAGCTTGCCGAAACCGTCAGTTCCATCGCTGGCCACCGCATGTAGAAGCAACAAAGTCATGAGTGAAACAACCTACTGGGAACGAACGGACACGTTCGAGGAAAAGCTGCGGCTGCTCGAAGCGGCATGGCGGAAGAAGGATTTCCGGCTGGCGCGGTCGCTGGCGCACTCGCTCCGGCACACCGCCATGCAGTCGCAAGTGGAGGAGGAAAGCCCCGGCACGCCGCTCGCACCAGCGCGGCTCGAACTCGTGGAGTCGTTGCCACCAGCGTGGCGGGCGTGGGCACGAGGCTGGAAATTCTGCCGCGCGCTGCACCTCGACGAGACGCTCGGCATGGAGCGTCCACCGGAGCCGGTGGAGGTGCTGCTGAGTTTTCCGGCGGAGCAGGTGACTTCGCTCGCGCGCGAAGTCCGCGTCGCGCGCGTGGCGGACGGCGTGCTACGCGAAGTTCCCTGTCAGGTTCACGGCGAAGTGCGGCGCGGGACGGAGCGGCTGGCGAAGGTGCTCTTCATGGCCGGCGGCACGATGCATCAGCGCCAGATTTATCTCATCTTCCACGGCAATCCCGACGCGGAGCTGCCCGCGTATCCGACTGATCTGGAGACGCGGGGCGAAGGCTTCGCGCTGGACATCGAAAATGATTTTTACAAGGCGTCGCTCTCGCGGCAAATGGGCCAGCTCGAACGCATGACCATCAAGCGCGAGCACGGGCTGGAGCTGTTCGCCGGCGGCGAGGGGCACGGCGAGCCGCCGGGCATTGACTGGGCGCATGATTACGCGGCGTCGGGCCACTTCCAGAAATTCCGCGTCACGCTGTGGGAGAGCTGCCCCGACTACGAAGCCGTGCGCGGACCGCTTGCGACCATTGTGCGACGCTGGGGGTTTCCGCAGTCGCCGGTGCATCCAGTGTTCACACCGAGCCGGCTGCACGTGGATGTCGAGTATCGCTTCTACGCCGGCCTGCCGTGGTTCCACAAGCTCGGCACGATGCGCGCGGTGAAGAACTTCGAGGCTCCCGCGCTGCGCGATGACGAATGGGTTTTCTCCGGCCAGTCGTTCACGGACATCGTCTGGATGGGGCCGGACGGCAAACTTCGCACGGGAGCCGTGGATGCGGCAAATCAAGCGAATCTCTGGGCCGTCGGTTTCGCGAATCCGACGAGCAAGGACTCCTTCGTTGCGCTCTTCCTCGAACACAAGGCCGACGGCTTGCCGGAGTTGAAGCACACTGGCTCCCCAACGCTTTTTTACCGCTGGCATGGCCACGTGTGGAGCCGTTACCCGCTGCCGGTGAAAGAGGTGCCGGCGGGCGCGGTGCTGCACCAGAAGAATGCCTACGCCGCGCTGCCATACACCACAACAGACGCGCCGCGAATGCTGGAAGAACTGCGGCATCGGCTCGTGAACCCGCTGCTCGTGTCCGCCGGAGAAGTGCCGAAGGGCGCGGCCGCGAAAGAACAACCCGGCCAGCTCGCGCGACCCGGCGAGGCCGGCGACAGTCCAGTCTCGAAGGCTGCGCTCTGGGCCGCATTGCGCGACTGCAAGGACGAGCAGCTCTACACCGCCGACATCAACGTCGTGGACCTCGGCCTCGTCCTCGACCTGCGCGTGCGCGGCGACACTGTGCATGTGCTGATGACGATGCCGCATCGCGGACGGCCGCGGCTGGGTTACTTCACCTTCGGCTCCGGCGGCAATTCGATGCCGGTGCAGCAACGCCTGCTGAAAGTTCCCGGCGTGAGGAAAGTCATCGTCGAGCAAACGTGGGCACCGGGATGGAACTCGAACCACCTCACGCCGGACGGACGACGGAAGCTTGGCCTGCCAGCGTAAGCCTCGAGCGCCGTGGCTTCCGCTGCTACTGGTTGCCGATGCAATAAAGCATCTCGTCTCGCTGGCCGCTGGCGCGCGAAGCGACGCGCATATAAATGCGGCTGCCACAAATGGTCGGCGTGGCCATCACTTCGTCGCCGAGCTGGTTTTCACCGAGCAACTCAAACGCAGAGGGCGTGGCCTTGAAGATGAAAGTTTTGCCTGCTTCGTTCACGGCAAAGAGCAGTTCGCCCACGAGCACCGGCGAGGCGCTGAACGTGCCGCCGAGCCGGCCCTTCCAGACTTCGGCCCCGGTTTCAAAGTTCCAGCACGCGGCGACGCCAGCGTCCTGCACGGCGTAGAGATGGCCGCGATGAAACAGCATCGAAGGCACATACACGCGGCTGCTGTTTTCCCACGCAACCGAGCCGGAGCCGTCAGCGCGGACCGCCGCGACGTGGTTCTTCGGATAGCCGCCGCTGATGATGATGGCCTGCCCGTCAGTCACGGGCGACGTGACGCATTCGGTGGTCGAGCCTTTGACTTCCCAAAGCTGCTTGCCCGTGAGCGGGTCGAGGCTTGTGACCAGATCGCAACCGCTCAGAAGAAGCTGGTCCCGGCCGTTCACCTTGAGGATGATTGGTGATGCGTAGTTCGGCAGCTTGGGCCGCTCGCGTTCCCAAACGATTTTGCCGGTGGCGCGCTCGAGGCCGGCGATTTTGCCCGTGCCCTTGTTGTCCGCCGAGACGATGACAAGCGACTGATAAACGGCCGGCGAAGTGGGGAAGCCCTGGTGCAAGATGTAGTCGGTGACCTTGGTCTGCCAGAGTTGCTTGCCGTCGCGGCTCAAGGCCGTGGTGTAAACTGCGCCGTTGTGCAGGAAGTTGATGAACACGCGCTGGCCGTCGCAGGCAGGCGTGGCCGAGGCGAAGGAGCTTTTGTCATTCCCCTTCGGAAACGCGCCGCGATGAATTTCCGTTTGCCACAATTTCCGGCCGGTCTGGCGGTCGAAGCACAGCAGGGATTGGATGCCCTCCGGCGCTTCAGCAGCGGCGAGGAACACTTGCCCGCCCACCACGATGGGCGAGCCGTGGCCGCGCCCGGGAACCGGAGCCTTCCATAGAATGTTCTCGGTTTCGCTCCACTTGAGCGGCGGCTGCTGGTTGGCCTCGGCCACGCCGTTGCGCTGCGGGCCGCGCCACCACGGCCAGTCTGCGGGTCCGACGGTGATCTGGTCTGGTGCGGCGGCGGAGGCAAGGAACGCGGAGGCCATCACCATGACGGCGAGCGGGAGCAGGGCACGCATGGCTTACTTGGCGGGAACGAGTTCAAAGTGAAGTTTCTTCGGCTGGGCGGCGGCGCGAATCTTTGCGTCGGCCGCCTCGACTTGCTTCGTGAGCGCGGCGAAGCGCTCCTTCACTTCAGCCGTCGCATCCGGCGCGGTCGCGGCACGAGCTTGTCCGCGCCACTGTCCGACCAGACCTTCCTTCGCACCAACTTCCGCGAGGATGGCCTTGCCCTGTGCGGCGATGGCTCCGGTGCCGAACATCGTAAGATTCACGCCATGCGAAAGTTCCTTCGCGCTCACGGTGCCGAGAACGGTGCCGTTGACTTTCAGCTCGTATTGCTCGGCGGTGAGGCCGTTGACCTTCAGCGTGTATTGGCTAAGTTCGAGAATCGCCGGATAAAGCGGCAACACCGCGCGCGCATCGTCGGGGATCGGGAAGGGCAACGAGTCATCGAGCCGATCAAAAGATAGCTTTCCATTCTCGGCTTTCGCACCGTCCACCACGCAGCCC
This sequence comes from uncultured Klebsiella sp., assembly GCA_964478755.1. Classification (GTDB taxonomy): domain Bacteria; phylum Verrucomicrobiota; class Verrucomicrobiia; order Limisphaerales; family SXTU01; genus SXTU01. The sequence continues at coordinate 48,777 of CAYZJP010000018.1, read as the reverse complement.
TTGGCCTCGGTGACTTTGCCCTGCGCGTCCACGGTCGCGCTGCTGACGAAGCCATTCGCGCCCATTTCCTTGAGCAACGCCGCCGCCATCGTGAGCTGGCCCGGAGGTCCGGGATGGACGGCGTCGCCCTGCATGGAGACGAGTCGCAGCGGACTTTTCGCCTGTGCCGCGAGGAATGCGCGGAGGTGCTCGATGCCCGCGAGGCTGTCGTCCTTCGCCGCCCCGCCCAACACCGGGAGCGCATTGGCGACGTTTTCATGCACCTTGTTCGTGCCCCAGATGTCGAGCAGCGGATGGAACTGGTCGGCAAAGGGCAGTTGCTGGCTGGCCGAGAAAGTTTTCAATGCGACGGCGAAGTTGTGCAGCTTCGTGTTGCCGCCGGGTTTCAGATTCGTGTCGCCGTTGTTGATCGGGCTGGATGTGAACATGACGGGCCGCGCCTGGACCGCCTTGATGCGCGTGACGAGCGTGCCCATGTTCGCGATGAACTGCTCCACGCTGAACCCGCCCTGATCGTTCATGCCCAGCTCCACCGAGACGATGGTCGGCTTCCACGGCGCGATGTCCCAGTCGAAGCGCGCGAGCACCTTGGGAATGGTGTCACCGCCGACGCCGGAGTTGCGGAAGCGGAAGTTCAGTTTCGGATAGCGCGCAAAGCAGAAGGCCTCGTAGTAGTTCGAGTGCAAGTGCTGCGCCGTGATGCTGTCGCCGGCCATCACCCAAGTGTCGCCGTCCTTCAGCGGAAACTCGTTGGCGTCAGCAGACTGCGAGAGGGCGGCTGCGCAGATCAGGGCGAAGGCCACACCGCCGAAGCGGCGAGCCAGAAAGTTAGTGGAATTTTTTGTGGCGTCGCAGCGTGAATGAGGCATGGCTTGACTTTGGGAATGGGCGCACCGGGATGTCAACTGCGGGCTGGACCAATCCTCAATGCGACCGAGGCGGCGGCGTGAGCATGACCGATTGCCGCACGAAACTTGTCTGTCACACGGCCAACACTTCCATCAGACGATGTTTTCGCCTACTTCTTTTCCACCGGCTTCAAGAACGGCTTCGCGCTCGGCGGCACGGGGTCGCTGGGCGCGGGCTTGAGGTAGGTGTCGTTCAGCTTGCCGCACGCCCAGAGCAGGCCGCGCGTGACCATGTCGAGGTAGCGCGGGTCGCCGACGGTGGCGTTGTTGTGGCCCAGGGTGCTGTTGAACACGCGCGTCTTGCCATAGAGGTTGCCCCACGTGACGACGGACTCGACTTCCTTCTCGGCGCCGTCCTTCTGCTTGATGATCTGTTTGCCCTTCATCAGCGGGATGGCGGTGGGGAAGACTTTGATGTTGTTGTATAGCTCCTCGTTGACGGTGGTCCAGCCGGAGAGCGGCTTGGTGATGGCGTGGCCGGCGTCCGCGATGGTCACTTGAATCGGCAGTTGCGGACCGTGGGCGTTGGACTGGATGCCGAGGAGGTCGAACCAGAGCGCGTCGGGCGAGCCTGGCTCAACCTGTTTCCGGAACTCGCCGACGCGGTAGCTGTGCATGGCGCAGTGGAGATTCACGGCGGGGATGCCGGCGTGATGCGCGGCGAGGATGTTCCTCACATAGTCCAGGTCCTTCACGTCGGAGGAGCATTCGTCGTGGATGATGACATCGTAGCCCTTGGCCCAGTCGGGCTTCTCATACTTCTCGAACTTCGCCTTGGTGCTGTGGTCAGGCTTTTTCTCCGCGTCCACGGCGACGACGTAATCCACCTCGATGAAGGCGCGGGCCTCGAGGCCTTCCTTCAAGATGATCGGCTGCATCGCGTAGTCATGGCAGCAGCCACCGGCGATGATGAGGGCGCGCAGCGGCTTGGGCGCGACGGTCTTGCAGCCGGTGAGGGCGGCGGTGGCGAGGGCAAACAGGCACAGAAGCAATCGTTTCATAGTTTTGGATTCGAGCACAATGGACGCGACGGGGGAACGGGGAAATTCACCGGTGCCGGGGCGGACTCACAGCGTGTGGCCCAGCGCCGCGCGGGTGCAGGTGGGCACGCGGTCCAGCCGTTGCAGCCTGTAGGTGCCCCGGGTCGGGCACACGGGCATGCGGTTCTGGCCGAAATAGACCTGAATCTGCGCGATGGTGGGCGTGGCGGTGGACTGCTTCTTGTTCTCAAAACCCCACTGCTGCTTGGTCTGGTCGAGCACCGCGAGGTTCTTGCAGCAGGCTTTTTGCTGGGCGGTGGCCCGGGCCTTGGCGAAGTTCGGCAGCGCGATGGACATCATGATGCCGATGACGGCCACGACGATCATGATCTCCACGAGCGTGAAGCCGCCCGCGCCCGCCCGGCGGCTTCCTCCGGGCTGAATTGTGTTTTTCATTTGCATGGCTGCCGGCCCATGGCTTCGCAGAAGGTAGCAGGACACGTGACAGCCTCAATCTGTTTTTCCCCGCGCTGGAACTTTGCGCCTGTCGAAATTCAGCCCGGCTGAAGGGGATTGCGGGAATTCGCCGAAGCCCTACAGTCCCGTCCGCGTCCAACGCCAAACTCGACCATGAAACTCACCGACCGCTTCTCCCGCCGCCTGTTCGGCGCACTGCTCACCATCTCGTTCGCCGCCGCCGCCAGCGCCGCCGAACCGACCTGGGTCACCTACGAGCCGAAGCCCGGCCCCGGCCATGGCAAGCACATCGTCTTCCTCTCCGGCGACGAGGAGTATCGCAGCGAGGAAGGCCTGCCGATGCTCGCGAAGATTCTCAGCCAACGCCACGGCTTCAAATGCTCCGTGCTCTTTTCGGTGGACGCTGAAGGCACCATCAATCCCGACGCTGGCGGCAGCCTCTCGCATCCCGAGGCGCTGGATTCCGCCGACGCCATCGTGATGCTGCTGCGTTTCCGCCACTGGGATGAAGACACGAACAAACGCTTTGAAGCCGCCGTGAACCGCGGCGTGCCCATCATCGCGCTGCGCACCAGCACACACGCGTTCGCCGGGCTGAAGGGGTCTTACGAGAAATGGAATTACAACAAGGCCGGCGGCTTCGGCAAGCAGGTGCTCGGCGAAACGTGGGTCACTCACTGGGGCCGGCACAAGGTCGAGGCCACGCTCGGTGTCGTCGAGAAGGGCGCGGAGCACAACCCGCTCTTCAACGGCGTGAAGGAAATCTTCGCCAACTCCGATGTCTATGAGGCCTACCCGCCCGCCGACGCGAAGATTCTCGTGCGCGGACAGGTGCTCCAAGGCATGACCGCCGACACGCCGCCCGCCGACTACAAGAAGAAGCGCGTGACGGACAAGGAGGAGCAGGGCGTCAACGAGCCAATGATGGCCGTGGCCTGGACGCGCGAAGTGAAGAACGACGCCGGCAAGACGAACAGGATTCTCACGACCACGATGGGCGCGGCGACCGATTTGCAGAGCGAGGGCCTGCGCCGCTTCCTCGTCAACGGCGTCTTCTGGGGCCTCGGCCTCGAGGTGCCGGGGATGGCGAACGTGGATTACGTCGGCGAGTTCAAACCGACGATGTATGGCTTCAAGGGCTACCAGAAGGGCGTGAAGCCGTCCGACCACAAGCTCTGATCCTTCGCAACCGGGCTTGCCTCGCGCGGCCCAAACCCGTCACTCTCGCCCCATGGGAATGCCGCAGACACCCGTCACGCTCACGCCGGAGCAGGTGGCCGAATTGAATGAAAAGCTCGCCACCGCGCGGCACGACATCAACAACCACCTCTCGCTCATCATCGCGGCGGTGGAGCTGATGCACCGCAAGCCCGAGCTGTCCGCACGCATGATTGAGAGCATCTCCCATCAGCCGGACAAAATCATCGCGCAGATGCGCGCCTTCTCGGCGGAGTTCGAGCAGACTTTTGGCATCACGAAGGACTGACCGTCCGGCCCGTCGCCGCTTGCACCAGCCGGCGATATTCTGCCTCCGAAACCAGCTTCGGCACCGCGCGGCAGGTCTGCTCGCAGCCGGGAAAATTCCACAAGTTCAGGAAGTCCCGGCACTGCTGCGGCTTGACGGGTTGCACGGCGCAGTTCCCGCCGTCGAGGAAGACGCACTCGCCGTTGGGCTTGTCCATCAGCGCGAGGCCGCGCCGGTCGGGCCGCAGCCGCGTGAACTGCTGGATGAAATCACGCTCGCTCAAGCCGAGAAAGGTGGCGAGCCGCGCAATCTCCTCGTCCGTGAGCCGCACCTGCCCCGGCCATCGGCAGCAGGCGGTGCAACGCTGGCATTCGTGAAAGATCGGCACGTGGGAAAACTAGGAAGACACTGAACAATGACTCAAACCACAGAGACACAGAGAACGCAGAGGTTGTTTTATTGGGCTTTCCCTCGGTGTCCTCTGTGCCTCTGTGGTTAAATCAGCGTTTCCCTAGGGCATCGCACCGCGCTGGCAAGCCGTGCGGAACTTCCTTGTAACAGCCCACCGGCTGTGGCGTCTTTCCTTGTGCCAGCCGTCGCGAACTATTTGCCCGGATGCGGCGTTTAACGACCAAACGCCGCGCGGCACACGACCGCGCGGTAGCTAGAAGAACCTATGAAACTGTCCAACCTCTCCCGTCCGTTGTTCGCGGTGTTGTGCGGGTTTTCCCTCGCGGCGCTGCCCGACTCCAGTCGCGCCCAGGAGCGTGCCCGTGAGGATCGCCCCGCCGACGGCCAGCGTCCGCCACGCGGCGAGTTCAAACCCGGCGAGGATCAGCGGGGCGAACCTCGCGACGGCGGCAGTCGGCGCGAGGACTTCCGGCCCCAAGGAAATCCGCGCGGTGAAGGTCGTCCTGCGGAAGGCCAGCGCGGCCAGCCCCAAGGCCAGTTCAACCCGCAGGAGTTGTTTCGTGACTTGAATGACGACCAGCGCAATGCCTTGCGCGGCTTCTTCGAGGCCAACCAAGGCGTCATGCGTGAAATCGGTGAGCGGTCCATGCGCCTGCGCCGCGAGATCACCGAGTCCGCGCTGGCGGACAAACCCAATGAGGGCCTCATCCGCGACAAGATCATGGAGGCCGCCAAGCTCGAAGCCGACGCCACCATTGCCCGCGCCCACGCCTTCGCGCAGGTGCGCGAGAAGCTGCCCAAGGAAGTCACCGAGCGCCTGCGCGGCATGATTGTGGGCATGGGACCGCGTCCTGGCATGCAGGGTCCAATGCAAGGCGGCCAGGATGGCCGGCGCGAAGGTGGCGATTTCCGCCGGCCCGCCGGCGACAATTTCAACCAGCCAGGTCGCGGTGCGCCGGACGGCCAGTTCCGCAAGCCCGTCGGCGAAGGTGACCGCGGACCTCGTCCCGATGGAGATCGTGGTCCGCGCCCAGATGGTGACCGGGGACGCAACCCTGACGGCGGCGACCGCCGCCCTGAGCTGCCACGTCGTCCGCCGGCGGACCAGTAACCAAACATTCCGTTTTCCGTCTCTCGTGCAAGCCACCGCCTGTCGGCGGTGGCTTTGCGCTTTTGCTTTTGGCCGCCTGATCTTGCATAGTCCGCCCCCGATGGAACCCAGCGATGCCGAGTTGATCGCCGCCGTCCGCAAGGGCGACGTGGCGCAGTTCGAGCCGCTCATCGCGCGCTACCAGCCGCGCGTCTTCGCCACGGCCCGCCGCTACGCGCGGCGCGAGGACGAGGTGCAGGACATTGTGCAGGAGGTCTTCATCAAGGCGTTCCAGAAGCTCGACAGCTTCCGCGCCGAGGCTCCGTTCGAGCACTGGCTCATGCGCATGGCCGTGCGGACGTGCTACGATTTCCTGCGTTCCCACCAACGCAACCGGGAGACGACGCTCACCGATCTTTCCGACCCCGAGGTGGACTGGCTGGAGCGCTTCGCGGCCAGCCCGGAGGACAACAGCCCGAACACCGACGCCGCGCGCGCGCTGGTCGAACGCGTCATGGCGCAGCTCTCGCCCGACGCACGGCTCATCATCACGCTGCTGGAAATCGAGGACCGCTCGGTGAAGGAAATCGCGCAGCTCACCGGCTGGTCCGTCCCGCTGGTGAAGGTCCGCGCCTTCCGCGCCCGCGCCCAGATGAAAAAGATTCTGGAGACGCTCACCCAGGAGAAGTATTTGTAACCGCCTCGAAAACGACGCCGTCTGCTTTCACTGTTATGGACTTGGAAAAGCTTCAGCGAAAATTGATGGCCGCTGCGAAGGCGTCGGCGCCCAGCGACCACGTGCCGTATGCGTTTGAGAAGCGCATCATGGCGTGCCTCACCGCGCCGCTGGCGGTGGATATGTGGGCCGATTGGGGCCGCTGGCTCTGGCGCGCGGTCGCGCCGTGCATGTCGGTGATGGCCGCGCTCGGGGTGTGGGTGCTCGCCACGAGGCATCCCGAGCCGGAGAACCAGAATCTCGAGCAGGCCATCGAAAACACTCTCCTGTCCAGCGATGACGTCGCGGGCGAATAGCCGGTGAACCCGTGGAAGTTCATCCTCGCCACGGTCTTGATCTACGGCACGGGCGTCGTGACTGGTGCGCTGGTCATCAAGCTTGCTGACCGTCCGCTCCTGGTCGCCACCAAGCCCGCGCCTCAGCTCACTTACAGCCAGATTCAGCGCGCGGAGTTTCTCAGCCGCCTCCAGAAGCAGATCAACCTCACGCCCGAGCAGCACGAACGCATCGGCCAGATCCTCCGCGAAAGCAACCAGCGCACGAAGCCTTACTGGGATCCCGTGGCGGCGAAAATGAAGGAGGAAGTGCGCGCCGTGACCGACAAAATCCGCGCCGAGCTGACGCCCGAGCAGGTCGCCAAGTTCGACGCCGAAATCAAGGTCGGCCGGACGCCCAAAAAGCTCGACCCCGAACGCAAGGAGAAGAAGCAAGGCGGCACCAATGGGCCGGCCAGCAAAGCTTCGACCAAGGTTTCGGTCCCCCCACCTTCACTCGCCACCAACGCTCCTGCGGAAACCGCTGCGCCGCTCAACAGGCAGTAGCCTTTGTGGCTGGCGGTGATTCCAAGCGGCCGTTGCTTCGGCAACTTGTCCCGCCACTGAACCGCATTCCAGTTCACTTCACCGGCCAGCTCTGCCAAACGGCTTGATTCACCGGAATGTCACCTTACACTCCTGTCGTCCCAAGCAGGCCGCGGGCGGAATGTTCTGCGGCGTGAAAGAAACATTATGGACGAGCAGCCGAAAGTTCCGACGCCAGCGCCCGTGCTCCTGCGCGAGCTGAATTACACCTACACGCCCATCATCGCGTTCGTCATCGTCGCCATTGCGGCGCTGCTGCTCTGGACCAAGCGCCTCGGCCCCACGACGCTGCTCGCCGAGGCGGAGACGATTGACGCCATCGTGTCCAGCCCGCAGCCCGGCGTGCTCGCGGAGGCAAACAAGGACATCCGCATCTTCTCGAAGGTGGCCAGCGGACAGATCGTAATGCGCCTCGTCGGGGCCGATCCGAAGAACCCCGTTCCGCTCACCGCGCCCATCGAGGGCACCATCACCAAGATTCATCGCTACCCCGGCGACACCAACGCGGTCGTCGCCGCCGGCGAGCCGATCATGACCATCACCGCGCCGCGGCCTGACCGGCTCATCGCCTTCCTGCGTCAGCCGATGACCTTTGACCCGACGCCCGGCATGAAGGTGCTCATCCGCCCGCGCGCGCGCACCCACAAGACTTACGAGGCGACGATTGACAAGGTCAGTCCGCAGCTCGCGCCCATCCGGGGCGCGCTCCTGCCACCAGGCCAGTCACGCGTCGAACGTGGCCTGCCCGTCATCATTGAAAAACTTCCCGCCGACCTGCATCTCTACGCGGGTGAAATCGTGGACCTGACAATCTATCCTGGCGAGGTCACGGCGGCGAAGTAGCGCCCGCAGCCGGAACCAGTGCCATCCACCCGAAGGATGAACCTCTCACGCCCGCAACTTCTGCTTCCCCGGCTCGCGGCGGTGCTGCTCCTGCTCGGAATCACGCCGCACGGGCGCGGCGAAGAAATGACGCGAGTCGCACCGGTGCCCGACGCTGTGCGCGCTGAGTTCAAGCTCGCCGATCACTATCAGAAGTTTGTCAGCGCGGGCGGACTGCCGGTCGTCGGCTCGGCGAAGGTTAATGACATTTCCCTGCTGGAGGCGCGGTTTCTCATTCTGCAAATGATCGGCCACCGGCCCGAAGTGCTGGCGGCAATGGCAACCAACAAAGTGCGCTTCGCCGTCATGGCCGCGAACGAGTTCACCACAGACATCCCGGAGCACAGCGGCCTCACGCCCAAACTCTATTGGGACAAACGCGCGCGTGGCCTCGGCGCGAGCCGCTCCCGTCCGGCGGTGAGTTGTGGCGAGGAAAATTTGCTCTGCCTGCCCGGCGATCCTTACGCGGCGGAGAACATCCTCGTCCACGAGTTCGCGCACGCCGTGCATCAGATGGGCATCAACGCGCTGGACAAGACGTTTCAAGCGCGGCTGCAAAAGACTTTTGACGAAGCGACGAAGGCCGGCTTGTGGAAGAACAAATACGCCGGCACGAACCCGTCCGAGTATTTCGCCGAGGGTGCGCAGTCGTGGTTCGACACCAACCGCGTCAACGACAATGACCACAACCACGTCCACACCCGCCCGCAACTCAAGGAATACGACCCCGGCCTCGCCAAGCTCTGCGAGGAAGTCTTTGGCGACCGGGAGTGGCGTTACGCCCGGCCCGCAGCGCGGCAGCCGGCCTCGCCGCACTTCGCGGGCTTCGATGCGGGCAAGGCGGGGAAGTTCGCTTGGCCGAAAGAGCTGACCGAGTGGCAGGAGAAGTTCCGACGCGGCGAAGTCACGATGGCCCCGACCAACGCCATCGCGCTCGCACCGCACGCGCCGGACGAGCGGGCGAATTGGCGCTCCGAGACGAATGGGCCGAAGACCGAGTTCTATCTTCAGAACGCGCGCAAAGAGCCGGTGCTTTACTTCTGGGTGGACAACGAAGGGGCCGCCCATTACCGGGGCAAGCTGCGGCAGGCCGAGCACACGCGCATGACCTCGTTCGCCGGCCACCTCTTCCGCGTCACCGACGAACAGACCAACACGCTGCATTACTTCATCGCGGGAGAGAAGGCGGGCAGCGCGGTCATCCGGTAACTGAATGACTTCGGAACGCGTGCGGCATTCTATCACTATCTTGGCGTTCGCGGCGCTTTCAGTCGTCGGCTGTGTCGCGCACTACGATCGTCCGCCAAAGACAAGGATGATTGAGACGGGATTTTTCGCATGTCCCAGATGCGGCAGTCTGTCAGGCGGAATATTTGGAACAGGACCAACACGGCACTATCGTTCAGACACCGCTGCGCAATGTGTTCACGACTGGCAACGCATTTCAAAATCGGAATTTCAGAAATCGGTCTCTGACCGCTTCAGAGTGGAGTGGAGTAAGGAGACCAACCTTTGGATACGTGTGCCAGACGACCGTTAAATGGTTCCTACGGGCAAGGGAGCGACTTGCCTGCCGAACGACTCCCTGCTCGCTTTCGTCCTTTCCTCACTGCATCTTCAACTCATGCCCGGCATTGAGCGGACAATTCAGGTCAGTTGGCGTCATCAGGTGCATTTCACCCACGGCGTCTTCAACCCCGCCAATCCCGTCCTCCGCGACGTGCTCGTGGGCGGCGGCGGCGCAACGCGGCGCAAGGCGCTGATCGTCGTGGACGAAGCGCTCGCCAGGTCCCAGCCCGGCTTGGAAAAGGCCATCGCCGACTACTTCGCCGCGCACGGCGACGCGTTGGAGCTGGTGCGCTCGCCCATCGTCGTCGAGGGTGGCGAGCGGGTGAAGAACTCCTACTTCCACGTCTCGGAGATTCACTCGCAGATTGACCGCTACCACATTGACCGCCACGCCTACCTGCTCTGCGTCGGCGGCGGCGCGTTGCTGGACATGGTGGGCCTCGCGGCGTCCACGGCGCATCGCGGCATCCGCCATGTGCGCATCCCGACGACGACCCTGAGCCAGGACGATTCCGGCGTGGGCGTGAAGAATGGCGTGAACGCGTTCGGCAAAAAGAATTTCGTTGGCACCTTCTGCCCGCCCTTTGCGGTCATCAACGACTTCCAACTGCTTGCCACGCTCTCCGCCCGCGACAAGCGCGCGGGCTACGTCGAGGCCGTGAAGGTCGCGTGCATCCGCGACGCCGAGTTCTTCAACAGCATCGAGCGCGATGCGGCGGCGCTGGCCGACTTTGAGCCGGCGGCGGTGCAGCGGCTCATCTACCGCTGCGCCGAGCTGCACATGAATCACATCGCCACGAGCGGCGACCCGTTCGAGTTCGGCAGCGCGCGCCCGCTGGACTTCGGCCACTGGGCCGCGCACAAGCTCGAACAGCTTTCCGAATACAAGCTCCGCCACGGCGAGGCCGTCGCCATCGGCATCGCGCTCGATGTGATTTACGCGAAGAAGATTGGAATGCTTGACGCAGCCAGCGCCGAGCGCGTGCTGGCGCTGCTGGAGCAGCTCGGCTTCGACCTCTTCGCATCGGAGCTGCTGCACACGGACTCGGACGGCAATCTGATGGTGCTCACCGGCCTCATCGAATTCCGCGAGCACCTCGGCGGCGAGCTGACCATCACGCTGCTCCAAGCCATCGGCCAGGGCGTGGAGGTGCATGAGATGAACCTGCCCACGGTCGTCGAAGCCATCACGCGCCTGCAGAAGCGGCACGCGGCGCGGTCACGGAAAATCGTCGCGGTGGCGGGCTGACGCTGGCACCCTGCGGCCCGATGAACCGCACCGCCGTCCTCAACGTCGTCGGCCTCACGGAGGCCCTCCTCGGCGAGCAGACACCGCGCATCACGGCCTTCCGCAAACGCGGCGCGGTTGTCAATCTCGACCCCGCCTTCCCCGCCGTCACGACCACCGCGCAGTCGAACTACCTCACCGGCACGCGGCCCGCGCAGCACGGCATCGTCGCCAACGGCTGGTATGACCGTGAGCTGGCCGAGGTGCAGTTCTGGAAGCAGTCCGACCGCCTCGTCCACGGCCGGAAAATCTGGGACGAGCTGCGCGCGCACGACCACCACTTCACCTGCGCCAAACTTTTTTGGTGGTATAATATGTATTCCACGGCGGACTGGTCCATCACGCCGCGTCCCATGTATCCGGCGGACGGGCGCAAGCTCTTCGACATCTACACGTGGCCCCACACCATCCGCGACGCCATCAAGCACGACCTCGGCGAGTTTCCCTTCGCCGGCTTCTGGGGGCCGAACGCCGGCGTGCAGTCCCCCGCAGGCCAGCCGGAATGCGCGTCGCGCTGGATTGCCGACTCAGCGAAGTGGATTGAGAAAAAATATCAGCCCACGCTCAACCTGGTTTACCTCCCGCACCTTGATTACAACTTCCAGCGCCTCGGCCCCAGGCACCCGGACATCGCGCGCGACCTGTCGCTCATAGACGACCTTGTCGGCGAACTCATCCTCTTCTTCCAGAAGCGCAAGGTGCAGGTTGTCCTGCTCTCCGAATACGGCATCTCGCCCGTGGACAAGGCCATCCATCTCAACCGCCTCTTCCGCGAGCAAGGCTGGCTGACCGTGAAGGAGGAACTCGGCCTCGAACTGCTCGACGCCGGCGCGAGCCGTGCCTTTGCCGTCGCCGACCACCAAGTCGCGCACATCTACGTCAACGACTCTGCGTTGCTCAATCAAGTCCGTTCGCTCGTCGAGTTCACGCCCGGTGTCGCCTCCGTGCTCGCCGCGCGGGAGAAGACCGCCGCAGGCATCAACCACCCGCGCGCCGGCGACCTCATCGCCGTCGCCAAGGAAAACGCGTGGTTCACCTACTACTACTGGCTCGACGACGCCCGCGCGCCCGACTTCGCCCGCTGCGTGGACATCCATCGCAAGCCCGGCTACGACCCCGTCGAGCTGTTCCTCGACCCGAAGCTCCGCGCGCCCAGGCTCAAAGTTGCCGGCAAGCTGCTCAAGAAAAAACTTGGCTTCCGCATGTTGATGGACGTCGTCCCGCTCGACGCCTCGCTCGTCAAAGGCTCGCACGGCTGCCGGCCTGCAAACGTCACCGACTGGCCCGTGCTCATCACCGAGCGCCACGACCTGTTGCCCGCCCACCAGCTCGATTCGACCGGCGTCTATCACATCATCAAGCACCACATCGTCTCGTAGTCGCATTTGTCAGGTTGCGCGTGACCACTGAAATCCGAAGACCAAATGAACTCACCGATCGCGTCGCGTCTGTTGTGTCTCGTCTTCGGCCTCGTGCTCGCCGCCTGCTCTGCCGGCACGAAAGTCGTCACGACTACCGGCGGACTAGTCGGCAAAACTACAACTGGCGCCATCACGACAGGCGGCAAGGTCGTCGGCGCAACCGTGTCCGGTGGCACGACCGTCGCGAAGGCCGCCGTCACCACCACCGGCTCCGTTGCCGGCTCGATGGCGAAGACGGCCTTCGTCACCGTTGTGGACAGCGCGACCGGCACGACCCGGCAAATTCCTTGGATCGAAGGCATGAAACTCTACGCCGCCACGAAGACCGGCGAAGCCAGCGCCGCTCTCAAGGCCATTCAAATCCTGCGCGGCTCGCAAATCATCGCTGCCACCGACACGAACAAACTCGCCGCCAGCACTCCCGGACCGCTCCTTCAACCCGGCGATGTCATCACGCTCCGCAACCTCAAGCCATGAGCCGCCGATCGGGTTCCAACGCTCGTCGCAAAGCCGCTTACAAGCGCGCCGGTCTCATCGGCCTCGGCTTGATGGGCCACGCCTTCGCGCAGCGCCTGCTCGCCGCCGGTTGGGAAGTCACCGGCTTCGATCTTTCTCCCGTCTGCCGCCAGCGCGCGAAGCAGCTCGGCGTCCGCATTGTGCGGAGCAACGCCGCCGTCTTCACCGCGTGCGACCGAGTGCTCCTGAGCCTGCCCACCCTGCGCGAAACGGAACTCGTCCTTCGCGACGCTTGTTCCGCCCTGCGCCCCGGTCATCTCATCCTCGACACGACGACCGGCGAACCCGAGCACGCCGAGGCCATCCACGCGCGCCTCGCCTCGCTCGACGTGAGCTACCTCGATGCCACCATCTCCGGCAACAGCGAGCAGGTCGCGTCCGGCGACGACGCGCTTACGATGGTCGGCGGCGACGCGGACGCCTTCGCCGCGTCGCGTAACTTGCTCCGCGCTCTCACACCACGCGTGCGACACGTCGGCCCGTGCGGCAGCGGTTCCCGTATGAAACTGGTGACAAACCTCGTGCTCGGCCTCAACCGTGCCGTGCTGGCAGAGGGGCTTTGCTTCGCGGAACAACTCGGCTTCACCCGCCGTGCCGCGCTCAAAGTGCTCCTGGCGAGCAAGGCCTACTCCGCCATCATGGACACGAAGGGCGAGAAGATGGTCACGGAAAACTTCACCCCGCAGGCGCGGCTCTCGCAGCATCTCAAGGACGTGCGCCTCATGCTGCAAGCCGCCAAGATGAAGCGTTTCAAACTCCCGCTCACGCAAGTTCACCGCGACCTTCTCGAAGCCGCCGAAGCTGCCGGCCTCGGCGCGCTCGACAACAGCGCACTCATCAAGGTGCTGGCCGGAAGCTGACGGCTGGCTGCTTCACGCGACAGCCATCGCCTCCTGTTTGAGCATCGTCGCGAGTTGTTCGAGTGACTGCTCCAGCTCACGCTGCTCCGTCTCGGACAAAATCACTTCACCATACCGCGTGGCACAGAACACTGAGGTGACTTGCTCGACCAAACCAACCACCGCCGCCGGCTTATCCCGCAGCGTGACCAGAAACTCACTTGGCGTCTCGTGCGCGCGGCGCGAGTGGCCGTGCCGCGCCAGCAGCCGGAGCATCCGGCCATAAGTGTCACTGGCGAACTGTGCGGAACCCGACGCTGCACCAGTGAAAGGCTCGCCGGTGCGGCGCGCTAGCCAGCGCCGCTTCAACCACAGCCCAAGCATCACCAACGCCGCCAGCCCCAGCAGCATTGGCCCGAACCTCCGCGTTTGTTCGACCACGAATCCGAGATTATGCGCTGCGCCTTGGAGGAAATTGCGCTGCGCCGACGCGTCGAAGTTGACGATGTTCAAATACCATGCCACGTCCAACGCATCGAGCAGTTCGGCAGGTTCCCAGCCCGGTGGCGGGAGCGACGCGCGCGGCGTGGCATCGAGTTGCACCCAGCCGCGCTCCGGGAAATGCGCCTCCACCCACGCGTGCGCGTCGCGCCAGCGCACGTCATACCAGCCGGAGAACCAGTTGCGCCCTCCCGGCGCGAAGCCCACGACCACGCGCGTCGGGATGCCCTGTGCGCGAAGCAGCAGCGCCAGCGCGGAGGCGAAGCGTTCACAGTGACCGCGCTGTTCGCGCAGGACGAAGTCGTCGAGCGCGTTGAGCCGCGAAAGTTCCGGCGCGCCGAGTTCGTATCGGAAATTTTCGCTGAGAAAACTTTCGAGCCGCTGCGCTTGCGCGTGGGGATCGCCCGCGCCCGCGAGCCGTTCGTCCAGCCAGGCACGCAACGCGGGCGAGAGCGGCGGATGCGCCAGATACCGGCGACGTTCGTTGTCGGCAAGCGATTCCGCCACCGGTCGCGGGCGCACCCAGTATTCGTAGAGATTGTTCGCGGAGTTCCAAATCGAGTCGCACACGATCAGTCCATGACCGTTGCGGCCCGGTGCGCGGAAGAAGCGGCCCGCGACCCGCGTGACCTGGCCGTCGGCGGGCAGCACGCGGTTGAGGAAGCCGATGTCCTTCACGCGCACGCGACGATGATGATGCGCTGCGGTCCAGTCGGGCCGGGGCTGGTGGATCGGCCGCCAGTTGAACATCGGTTCGTCCGCTTCCCACCTGCCGTCCGTGAAGTCCACCATCGCCATCATCTTCAGATAGCCGACCTCCGCCGCGTCCACCTGGAAGAGCACGCGCCGCGAGTTTGCCGCGCCGCCGCGTGAAGGGTCGAGCATCGAGTCGAGCGTGTGTGGAGATGCGTCCGCGCCCGGCAGTCGCGCAGCGATCGGTCCACCGAGCAACCCGCGCGGCAGCAGCACGAACGTCGCGATCATCGCTGACGCGATGAGCAGCGCGTTTGCGAAGCCGAGGCGTGGCAGCGTCATCACCCGGCCCGGCGCGATGGAGAAGACCTCGACTTCCAACTCCAGCAGCGCCTTCGGCAGAAGCGTCAGTGCGGCCAGCAGAATGAGAATGAACCGATAGTCGAGGATCACCGTGCATGCGACGGCGAGGTGTCCGGTGGCGACGATGAGCGAGAAAAGTTTCTCGCGCCGGTCGAGCGGACGCATGAGCCGCAGCAGTTGCAGAAGAGCGAGTCCGTGCCCGACCGCAAAGTGCGCGCTTACGCCGAACATCGGCGCGAGCTGCCACGCCGCCACGCTGCCGAGCACGATGGCCGCCATGTCGCCCGCCTGACCGAGCTTCACCGGACGTCGGGGGAGCGTGAGGCACACAGACCAAAGCAGGAGATTCAACAGCGGCATCACCACGTCGTCCCACGACAGGCCCTGACAGATAAGGCCCAGCAGGATGAACTGGTGGCGCGCGCTCCTCATGCCGCTTCCTCCAAACCGTGCCCGTGATACCGCCATAACGGCGCGCCACTGAAATCATTTTCCGTCGTGCCTGCTGCGGGCAAATAGACGCTCACGCTGCGTCCGCGCTGACGCGATTCCGTGACCGCTTGAACCGCAGCAGCGGTGGGACGCGTGAGCACGAGATGCACGGCGCCCTTCGCGGAGAGACGTTCCAGCGCGCCACGCAGACGCTCTGGCGCGAGGCTCCGAGGCTCCGCGCGCAACCGCGCGAGACGGTCGAGAATTTCGTGGCCGTCCGCGAACGGCGGGATCACGTCCGGCTCCATCGAAGCCAAGTCGAGCCACTCGACGTGATGCCCCGCGTCCAGCGCGGCGAATACCAGTGAACCGGCGGCGCGCACGGCGTCATCGAAGACCTTCGCGTCACCGGAGGAACCGCAGTCGAGCACAATGGCAACCCGGCCGGACAACTCTTCATCGAAGGTTTTCACCATCAACCCCTGGCCTTTTGCGCTGCTGGCCCAGTGGATTTGCCGGAGCGAATCCCCAGCCTGATGCGGTCGCACGCCGCTGAAGTGGTCACCCGCGCCAGTCTGCCGATGGCCGCGAAATTTTCCACCGACCATCACATCGAAGCCCGCCGCACGCGGCGCGGACACGGGATAAACAGCGGGAAGCACCACGACTTCGCCCGCGAGTGCCAGCCGCCGCGCGACGCGCACGAGACCGAACGGGAACGTGCTCGCAAGCCGAACCTGATCGTGCGCGAAGACGCCGCGCCGCTGAAATTGCAACTCCGGGACAACGCCCGACTCCGCACCAGCCGCGAGTTCTTGCAGGCGAAAAAGCGTTCCCGAATCCGACTCCGCCACCACCAGCGCGACGGCAGTCTTGCCCGCGTTGCGCACGCGCCAGGGCTGGCTGAGTCGCTGGCCTTCGACCACGTGCGCTTCGGCATGAGCGGTGACTTCCAGCCCGCGCACTGAGCGCCACGCGGAAAGCAGGTTCACCGCGAAGCAGCCGAGCAGAATGCCCGACGGCACAAGCAGCAGGCCGGATTGCGACGTGATGGACGCAACGCAGAGCAGCCCGACCATGCCGAGGAACAGCCAACCGGTCGGGGTGAGTCGCGCACTCATGCGCGGTGGGACAGCGGCAAGCCCAGATTCACAGCTTCTTGATTTCCTCCCGCAGCGTCGCGAGATCGGGATCGTTCAGCGCAAGCTGCTTGATCTCGTCGCGCTCGCCGCGCGCGATGGCCTTCGTGAGCCACTGGCGCGCCTCAGCCGGGTCGCCGAGCTGGCAGGCATAGCAGGCGAGATTGTAGGGAATCAAACTGGCCTTCGGAAATTTCTTCACCGCCGGCAGCAACGCCTCGCGCGCTTCCTGCGTGCGCCGCAGCTCGTGCAGACTGTAACTGCGGTCCACCCAGCCCGACATCCGGTCGGGGGCGGTCTGCAACTCCATCTCGGCGACGCGCAACGCCTCGTCCCAGTGCTGTTCCGCGGCGTGGACGCGCCACCAGACCTCGAGCACCTCGGGCTGGCAGGTGTTTGCGGTCGAGACCTGCTGCAACTCCGCGCGCGCCTCGTCCGCCGCGTGCAGGTCCAGCCAGCCGAGCGCGGCGTTCACGAAATGTTTGTCAGGGTATCCCAGCGTGCTCATGCCGAAGCAATTAACCACGCCACGCGCCGCTGGCAAAATTCTTTTCTCGCATGGGCGGTGCGGTTAGAACCCACCTATGCGCTGCGTGAAGGCCCTGACGGCATTTTTCCTTTTTCCTTTTTCCCTATGCCTGGCCGCCGCCGAACCGCCCACCAACGCCATCCCCACGCTCGCCGCGCTGCGCTCGAACCTCACCGCGCGCGTCGAGCACCCGCGCCTGGCCGCCGCGCAGCTCGGGGTGAAGATCGTTTCACTCGACACGGGCAAAACGCTCTTCGAGCACAACGCGGGCAAGCTGCTAAAGCCGGCTTCCAACGCAAAACTCTACACCGGCGCGCTCGCCCTTGACCGACTCGGTCCGACGTTCCGCATCCGCACTTCCTGCTACGCCGCCGCGAAGCCAGACGCGGACGGCACGCTCGCCGGTGACCTGACCCTCTACGGACGCGGCGACTTCTCGATGGCCGCGCGCTTCAACGGTGGCGACTGCACGAAGTCGTTGGAGCCGCTCGTCAATGCGCTCGCCGCCGCCGGAGTGAAGCGCGTCACGGGCGACCTCGTCGGCGACGAGAGTTTCTTTCGTGGCCCGCCGTTCGGCAGCGGGTGGACGTGGGACGACTTGAACTATTATTACGGAGCGGAAGTTTCCGCGCTCACCCACGAGGACAACGTGGTGGACCTCGTCTTCAAGCCTGCGGCGCCCGGGCAGCCCGTCACGTTCACGACGAAGCCGGCGACGCAATTTCTCCAGTTCATCAACCGCACGACCACCGTGACCAACGGCGGCAGGCGGAATCTTGATCTCTATCGGCCGCTCGCGCACGGCACCGTATATCTCCACGGCTCACTGCCTGCGGGTGACCGCGACTGGACGGATGCCATGCCCGTCCCGCGGCCCGCGCTGTGGTTTCTCACGCAGCTTCGTGATGTGCTCGCAACGCGTGGCATCACCGTCACCGGCCAGCTCCGCACGCGCGACTGGCTCGCCGCCGAGGCCGCACCGGTGGACTACGCGAAGCAGGTGGAAGTCGCCTTCACCGAGTCGCGCCCGGTAAGCGAGCTGGTCGAGAAGATGATGAAGCCGTCGCAAAACCTTTACGCACACATGCTCTTGCTCCAAGTCGGCGCCCGCACGCAGAAGACCGGCCAGACGACCGAAGACGCGGGCTTGGCCGAGCTGAACAAATTCCTCGCTGAAACCGGCGTGAAGCGCGGCGAAGTCTTGCTCGAAGAAGGCTCGGGGCTTTCACGCGGAGCGCTGCTCACGCCGAGCGCGACCGTCCAACTGCTTCGCCACATGGACAGGCATCCCGCTGCTGCTTCGTATCGCTCGTCGCTGCCCATCGCGGGCGTGGACGGCTCTTTGAAGGCGCGCTTCCACGGAACGGCAGCCGAGCACAACGTCGTGGCGAAGACGGGGAGCCTGCGTTACGTGAGCAGCCTCTCCGGCTACGTCACGACTGCCGCGAAGGAGCGGCTCGTGTTCAGCTTCATGCTCAACGCCTACACCGGCACGACGGTGAGCGGGCGCGAGGTGATTGACGAACTCGCCGTGCTGCTGGCGAACTTCAGCGGGAAGTCGGAGTGACATTTACCACCGCAGAATTTCTTCGCGGAGCGGGGCGAGATCGGGGTCGGCGAGAGCCATCGCTTGGATGGCGGCGCGGGATTTTTGTTTGACGGCCACTTCGCGGGCGCGGCCGAGCCAGTGACGGCCGGCGTCGAGCCTGCCGAGCTGGCAGGCGTAGCACGCGAGGTTGTAGGGGATGAGAGTTTCGTCGGGGAAGAGTTCGACCGCCGGACGCAATGCGTCCCACGCGGCTTGGAGTCCGCCGCCGTTCATGCGACGCGTGGCGTAGGCGCGGTGGACCCAGCCGATGGCGTCGTCGGGGACGGCTTGGACGAGCGACTCGGCGACGGCGTGCGCGAGGTTCCACTCGGTGCGATGCGCGTGAACGGCCCAGCTCGCGTGGAGCGCTTGCGGATGAGTCTTCGCGGCGGCGGAGAGCTGGGACAATTCCGCCTCGGCTTCGTCGGGCAGGCCGAGTTCCAGCCAACCCTCGGCAGCGCGGATCAAGTGGCTGTCAGGCGGTTCGAGCGCGAGCAGGGCGGTCGCGTTCACTCGCGGAGGCTGACTTTTTCAGTGTCAGGGAAATCGGCGGGGACTTTCTGCGTGACCTTGCCGGTGACGGCCCACTCCGCGCCGCGCTGGAAGGTGACGATGAAGCCGACGCACTGCTGCGCGATGCGTTTGCCGCCGCCGGCATGGCCGAGCGCGGTGTGGAAAACCCGGCCCTTGCCGAAGGTCGTGGTCATCAGCATCGGCTCGTGGTGGCCGGTGCCGTTCTTGGTCGGGTCGGAGAAGGCGGTGGCGAGCACGGTGAGATTTTCCGCCGGGCCGCGCAGATGATCGTAGAGTTCGTCCTGGGCATGCATCCACTTCGTCGGCAGACCGGCCAAGATGGGATGCTGGGCTTCGCGGGTCTCGACGACGAAGGCGTGTTGCGGACCGTGATGGCCGCCGCTGCCGGGAGTGACGTCCTTCACCACTTTCGCGGCCTTTTCTTCCCAGTAGAGATACGGGCCGGACTTCTCATTGCGTCCGCCCCAACCACCAACGCCGATCATCTGGTTATAGGCCGGCCAGTTCGGAAACGAGTTGTTCGCCGCGTGAACGCTGACGAAACCACCGCCACTGCGGACGAACTCCTCGAAGGCGGTCTGCGTTTCTTTCGGCCAGTCCTGGCCGTTGTAGTTCGAGACAACGAGCTTGTATTTCTTAAAGTCCGGCTTGAACGAGCCGAACTCGGCCTTGTCTGCCGGCGTGGTGGCCACATCCACTTCAAAGAGGCCGGTGTCTTCGAGATACTTTTTAAGTCCCGGGGTCGTGCCTTTCCAGTCGTGGTTGTTCTGACCGTCCACAATGAGCGCCTTGATCGCGGCGTGGGAAGTGGTGGCGAGGAGACTGGCGCACAGCAGCGACGCGACGCGGAGCAAAGTTTTCATGGGCGCAGAGTGTGGCGGCTGCGCGAGTTCTCGGCAAGCGTCTGGCGATGCTTTCTCCGATTGCAGCGAGTTCGTTTGCCCGTTAGGTTCCCCGGTCTGAGTTATGACGCTGACTGAAAAACTTCTCGCCCGCGCCGCTGGCAAAGGCTCCGTGCAGGCGGGCGACAACATCTGGGTGAAGGCCGATGTCCTGATGACGCACGACGTGTGCGGGCCGGGGACGATCGGCGTCTTCAAGCGCGAGTTCGGCCAGACCGCGAAGGTTTGGGACAAGAACCGCGTCGTCATCATCCCCGACCACTACATCTTCACCGCCGACTCGATGTCCAACCGCAACGTGGACATCCTCCGCGACTTCGTGCGCGAGCAGGGTTTGCCCTACTTCTACGACGTGATTGACGACCCGAACGGGCACTGGAAATTCGACGCCACGAAGGGCAACACCAAGCGCCAATACGGCTCCCACTACGCCGGCGTTTGCCACACGGCGCTCCCGGCGAAAGGCCACACGCGCCCCGGCGAAGTTTTGTTCGGCACCGACTCGCACACGTGCATGGCCGGCGCGTTCAACGAGTTCGCCACCGGCATCGGCAACACCGACGCGGGCTTCGTCATGGGCACCGGCAAGCTGCTCATCAAGGTTCCCGAGACGATGCGCTTCCGCCTCGAAGGCAAGCTCCAGCCCGGCGTCATGGCGAAGGACATCATCCTCCACGTCATCGGCGAGATCGGCTTCGACGGCGCGACATATCGCGCGATGCAGTTCGACGGCCCTGGTGTGGCGTCGCTTTCGATGGACGACCGCATGACCATCGCCAACATGGCCATCGAGGCCGGCGGCAAGAACGCCATCTTCGAGTTCGACGCCCGCACCGCCGAATACGTGGACACCCGCACGCGCCTCAACGGCACGAAGTCCAGCTACGACCCCGTCGCGCCGGATCGCGAGCAGAAGTTCTGCTACGAACTCGTCGTGAACCTCGACAAACTGGAGCCGACCGTCGCGTGCCATCCCGACCCCGGCCAGCGCAAGACCGCGAAGCAGATGAACGGCATGAAGCTCGACCGCGCCTACGTCGGCTCCTGCACCGGCGGCAAGACCAGCGACTTCATCGAGGTCGCGCGCGTGCTGCGCGGACGGCACGTGACCATTGACACCTTCGGCGTGCCCGCGACGCCCGACATCGTCCACGACCTCCAGACCACGCGCTGGGGCGACAAGACGATCTGGCAAATCCTCGAAGCCGCCGGCGTGCGGATGACGGAAAACGCCGGCTGCTCCGCCTGCCTCGGCGGCCCGGTGGACACGTTTGGCCGCATGAATCAGGGCGGCCTCAAGTGCATCAGCGCGACGAACCGCAACTTTCCCGGCCGCATGGGCAGCAAGGAAAGTGAAGTTTATCTCGCCAGCCCCGCGACCGTCGCCGCCAGCGCCATCACCGGTCACGTGACCGATCCGCGCGAGTATCTGAGTTGAACCCAAGATGAACCCATGACCGCTACCTCTACCAAGGCAAGATTGGGGCGGTGGCTTTTAGCGGGAATTGGAATTGTGGTTGGGCTTACCACCGCGCGAGGCGATACCGCTTCCCTGCCCACCAACCGGATAAGCGCTGTGTTTGATGCGGGTTCGCATGTGCTGGCGATCACGGAGAAAACCCTCTATCGGGCCAACGCACAGGATCGGGTGTGGACGCGGCTCAATCCCCCAGCCGAAATGCCTTTGGACGGAACATTCACTCGATCCCCCAAGGATACGAACGCCGTTTACTTTACCGCAGTGAGCAAGGGAACCAATCAAGTTCCTGGCGTCTACCACTCGGGAGACCGAGGAAGCTCGTGGCGACTGCTTTCCAAGGACCATCGCTTCACGAGCGTATTTGTGCATGACGGTGGCGATCTGTTTGCCTTGTTCGCGCGGAACGACGTGTCTATGGCCGATGGGATCCTCACTTCCAAAGACAACGGACGATCTTGGCGCGACCTGTCAGCGGGGGTGAAGGGATTGCATCTCCTTTACATCTTCCCAGATCCAAAGCGCACGAATCTGGTCTGCCTGGTGGGAAACGGGATCCGCAACTACGTCTTGCACGCGGAGGATGAGCGCTACCAGTGGACTTGGACTAGAGAGTGGGAGTTTTGGCCGAAGCATCCCGACGAACAGCGATTCTTCGCAGGCCATTACTCGACGACTTGGGCGCTCTACATGCATTTTGCCACCCTCGGCAATTACTTCGATTACGACTTCGGTGGCCGGCGGGAGACGTGTGCGTTCCGACTCGTGACGGACCAAACCAACTACCGGTTCGGAAAAGGCGAACCGAAGCAGATTCAAGCAACGATCCGTTTGTATCCCGAGCACCTCAAAGTGAAGCTGGTTGATTTTGCAGCCAGTCAGGCAGTGTGGGGAGCCAAGCTCAAGACTCCCGATACCAACTATGTGTCACGCTTTCCGTCTGCCAGCCAAGGCGCGACTGAAGAAACATCATCGAGAAACGGAGCGTTTAGGACATCTGGGGATTTCCGAACTGTTGAACTCACTGCCAACACTCCGTATCACCGAGTCATCAACTTGGAGCGTTTGCATCTGTTCGATCAACCAGGCACCTACAAGGTTCAGCTGATTTACGACAGCATCCGCGTTGCCGATCGGGCACTGGAAGAATGGCCGGGAGTTTTTACCAGCGCGCCATTCGAAGTGGAGATACGATAGGCACCGCACAAGCCTTCCCGCGTGCTGGCCAAATGTTCGTAAGAATTTCGACTCGCGGGAGCATCGGATAACTAAGTTTGAGCTGCCACAAATGGCTTGTTACAGTTCCGCCATGAGTATGTTCAAAGTCAACGTCACGGTGCTGAACCCCAAGCGGGAGGAACTCGCGACTGAGCCGGTCGCCGCGCTCGTGGACACCGGCTCGGAACTGACCTGGCTTCCGGCAGAATCCTTGAAAGCCATCGGCATCACCCCACGTCGTGAACGGGCATTTGAGATGGCGAACAAGCAAATCATCAAGCGCCCCGTCGGCTACGGCATCGTCCGCGCGGAAGGTTACGAGACGAACGACGAAATCGTTTTCGCCGAACCGGGTGACATGACCTTGCTCGGCGTCCGCACGCTGGAAGGCTTCGGCGTCGCGGTGGATAACATCGGCAAGCGGTTCCTTGCCGCACCGACGCTGGTTGTCTCCGCCCGTATTGCTTCTCCTACGGTCACGCCGGGATAGCCGCCGCCCGCCCTACAGTGTGGAAGGTCGTCCTGCGCCAATCGGCCGCTTCAAATTCGCATGACCCGCTCGCTCCACGAAATCATCCCGGTGCTTCAGACCGCCATCGGGCCGGTCATCCTCATCTCCGGTGTCGGGATGCTGCTGCTGGTCATGACCGGCCGTTTCGGGCGCATCATTGACCGTTCCCGCGTGCTTTCGCGCGAGCTGGATGTTCCCGACACGAAAGGCGCGGCGAACCTCCGCGCGCAGGTCGCCATCCTCTTCCGCCGTGCCCGCTGCATGCAGTTCGGGTTGACGCTGGCTTCAGTCAGCGTGCTGCTGGCGGCGCTGCTGGTCATCCTGCTTTTCGCCACCGCGCTGTTGGAGAAGGAATGGTCGCTGTTGGTCATCGGCACCTTCGCCGGCTCGCTCGTCTGCCTCATCGGCGCGGTGCTGGCGTTCCTCTACGACATTCACCTCTCGCTCGTGGCGTTGAAGCTGGAGCTGGGCGGGAAGTGCCCCGAGACGCAGTGAGCCAACTGTGCATTGCCAAAGCCCGCGCTTCCGCCGACATTCCGCCCTGCTTTCGGAACCATGCTAACTCAAGAAGCCATTCTCGACGCGCTGAAGGCCGTGAAATACCCCGGCTACTCGCGCGACATCATCTCGTTCGGACTCGTCAAGCACGTCGCCGTCAACAACGGCGCGGTGAACGTCCGCCTCGAACTTACCTCACCCAATGCCGAAGCCGCGCGCATCGTGAAGGCCGAGTGCGAGAACGTCATTCGCGCCCAGCCTGGCGTCACACACGTCTTCGTCGAGATGAAGCAGCCCGCCGGCCCTGTGCCCGGAGCCGCGCCTGCTGCGGGTGGTGCGTTCCAGAATCAAAACAAAGTTCCCGGCATCAAGCGCATCGTCGCCGTTGCGAGTGGCAAGGGCGGCGTGGGCAAGTCCACTTGCTCCGTGAACCTCGCCTGCGCGCTCAACCACCTCGGCGCGCGCGTGGGCCTGCTCGATTGCGACATCTACGGCCCGAGCATTCCGCTCATGATGGGCATTCACCAGCGCCCCGTGGTGAGCGATGACGAGAAGCTCATTCCGCCCAGCAATCACGGCGTGAAGCTCATGAGCATGGGCTTCCTGCTCACCGACGATCAGCCCGTCATCTGGCGCGGGCCGATGATTCAGAAGACGATTCAACAGTTCATCTCGCAGGTCGAGTGGGGTCCGCTCGACTATCTCCTCGTGGACCTTCCGCCCGGCACCGGCGACGCGCAACTTTCCCTCTGCCAGACCGTGCCGCTCGACGGCGGTGTCATCGTCACCACGCCGCAGGAAGCCTCGCTCGGCGTCGTGCGCAAAGGCATCGCGATGTTTGAGAAAGTGAACGTCCCGCTGCTCGGCATTGTGGAGAACATGAGTTACTTCATCGCCCCCGGCGGCCAGCGCGTGGAAATCTTCGGCCACGGTGGTGGCCGCGCCGAGGCCGAACGCAAGGGCATTCCCTTCCTCGGCGAAGTCCCCCTCTTCATTGAAATCCGCGAAGGCGGCGACAAAGGCGTGCCCGTTGTCATCTCTCACCCGGCGGATCTTCAGGGCAAGGCGTTCCTCCAAATCGCCGGGGCGCTGCGGCAGCGGTTGGGGTAAGTTACATTCAGTCGCATGAATCACCCTACGACACGGCTCAGTCGGTTGGTAGGTCTGAATGTGGTTGGTGCTGTCGGACTGGGCGCCACCCTTGTCGGGCTGGGTGCCACGCTTTATTGGTGTCTGAGCTTCAAACTGTCACGCGATCCACGTGTGTTTAGCCAACAGCTCGACAAAAGGATCACCATGGGAAGGCCGGTATCGGACGTTGGAAGAGAATTGAACAGGATGGGCTTCGATGAGAGGCCGGACTTGCGGAGTAAGGATTTCCGCGATCAGAGCGAGGGGAAGGAGCTTTTGGTCCGAAATGACAACCTTGTGCATTTCGTCAGACAGGAGTCGAAGAACCTTGGTTTTGGCAGGGAGTTTTGGGAGGTCGCTCTCGCCTTGGACGGCGAAGGCAGAGTGACGAATCGCTATTGTCAATTCGTTCAGATTCCGTTCAGAGCGCCTTGAGGCTCTCTCGACGTTGAGTTGGGTGAACGGCGGGCATAGACAGCCACGACCGGCTGACGCGCAGGTCGAAGCCTGCAATTACATCGTCTTAGGTCCGGTTTTGCCGTTGTTCAGGAAAAAGCCTTGCTCCCACCATTAGCAGGGTGCTACCAAGACTCAGCGTCTATTTGAAGTGTAGCGGCGCTTTCTATGCGTTGCCCAAAGTGCGGCGGTCTCGACGACAAAGTCATTGATTCCCGGGGTTCACGGGAAGGCTCCACCATCCGTCGGCGTCGCGAGTGCCTCAAGTGCGCGCACCGCTTCACCACCTACGAGGAGATTGAGCACGCCGGACTCATGGTCGTGAAGCGCGACGGTCGCCGCGAGGAGTTCACCAAGGAAAAGCTGCTCGGCAGCCTCAAGGCCGCCTGCGCCAAGCGCCCCGTGCCCGCCGCCGAGATCGAGGCGCTCGCCGAGCACATCACCGACCGCGTCACCGACGAGTTCGACTCCGAAGTGCCGAGCAAGGCGCTGGGCGAGCTGGTCATGAGCCGCCTGCGTGAACTCGACAAGGTCGCCTACGTCCGTTACGCGAGCATCTACCGGCGCTTCGAGGAGGCGGAGGACTTCCTCGACGCGCTCAAACAAGTGGAGGCCAAAAGTGATACAGCTACATTCCCACTGCCTGGTATTTGAGACCGCCAACGGCGAGCACATCCCCTGCTCCGTCGAGGATGTGAGCGTCGAGGTCATCGGCGAGGCGGTGGAGCAGCTCGACCACGACATTGTCAAGCAGGCCGCCGCCGCCGTGCTCCACTACTTCAAGGTCGAGCGGAAGCAGACCGTCGTGACCATCGCCGAGTTCACCGCCGCGCTCGAAGAAGTGCTGCGCGGCCTCGGCCTCATCGTCACCAGCACGGAGACCAAGCCCGCGCCCGCGCTCGCCGGCTCCGTGGCGGAGACGAGCCTCGACGCGCTCGCGGTGGAAACCGGCGAGGGCGGCGAACTCCTCTTCTTCCCGCGCCTGCGCGAGGAGATGCGCCAGCAACTCAGCCAGTCCCCGCGCCTGGTGCGCTTCAACGGCCTGCACGATTGCGTGAAACGCCTCGTGGGTGCTCGCCGCTGGTGCGACCGCTGCCGCGCGATGAACGACCAGATCGTGAGCTACCTCCGCCAGTGCCTCGACGAGAACCATCGTGCGGACTGCGCGCTGGTGGTGAGTTGAGGCGCGGTGCTGGAGTCGTTGAACGCGGTGAACTCCGCGTGGTCGAGGATGGTGCCCGCCGTGGACACGTCGCACAGGAGCTTGCCCCATTCTTCCAGGCGGCCGGTTGCTGGTCATGATCGTCGAGCGGTTCTCGTGGCGGCGCATCACCACTTCCAAGAGATACTCGCCAGAGTGTTTGGGCAGGGCCTTGAGGCCCATGTCGTCCATGATGAGCAGATCGGCTTGAGGTATTTGCGCAGGGTCTTGTCCTGATGGTTGAAGGCTTCGTCTTTGAGGAAGTCGCGCACCAGATCAAAGATCGAGCGGTAAAGCACGTGGAAGTTTTGGCGGATGGCCTCGTAGCGAAGAACCTGGGCCAGATGCGTTTTGCCGACGCCGGGCGACCCGATGAAGAGCACATCCTTGGCGTCGCGGATGAACTGGCCGGTGGCCAGGTCGGGCTTCTTGGCGGTGGATGGGTTGAACTGCCACTCGAACTCTTCGAGCGTCTTCAAGCCGTGGAAGTCGGCGGCCTTGCCCAGGTAAGTTTGACATTCGTCAGGTAAACGACACCGAAAAAGGTGCGTGCCTCGAACTGGAACTTAAACACGAAGGCGAAGTGTCGCACGTCGGCGGCGGATACACCGCGCTGCGTTTGAAGCAGCCGCTGCCCATTCCCGGCAGGCCCCACACCGTGGGCGTGTGGATGAAGGGCGACAACAGTTGGGGGCGCATTTTTTGGGAGATCGAGGATGCAAAAGGCGAGCACTGGCGCTCCTCCAAAGACTTGGATGGAGGCGACTGGGCCAATCAATCCGCCATTGACTTCGATGGCCGGTGCTTCGTCACCTTTCCGCTGATCAGAGAATCACCCGCGCGGCAAATCGAACCAGGCGCCGACATCGGGCAGTGGCAGGGCAATGCCAAAGGAGACCTCTGCAAAAGGGGTGCTTTCCAAGTTTGCACGGCGGCAGGTGAGGCGTGTGGTGCAACACGCGGGCGGACAAAACCCCAAGCCGTTTTCGTTTTCATCTTTCCGGCGTCGTCCGGCCGGTTTGGCTCGCGCTGGCTCACGCGGTTTGCCACGCGATCAGCTTCGCCAGCCGCTTGCGGTTGTAGGCCACCGCTTTGAGCGTCAGTTCCAACGGGTTCTTCGCCACTCCCAGATACCGCACCCGCCGGTAGCCTTGCCACTGTTTCAAATGCGCGAAGATCCGTTCGATGTGCCGCCGCACTTGGCCCTTCCGGCGGTTGTCGGCTTGATCGCGCGGCGTGAGGTGGCGGTGGCGCGCCGCCTTCTTCAAGATGCCATCGGTGATGCCCCGCGCCCGCAGCCACGCGCGGTTGGCCTGGCTGTCATACGCCTTGTCCGCATACACCGCCCGCGTGTCGGCGGGCGTGATTTGCGGCAGCACCGCACCGTCGTAGGTCCTGGCTGTGGTGAGGACGGCGGCGCGGATCAACTGGTGTGCGCCGGCGCTGGCGACGTGCGCCTTGTAGCCGTAGAACGTGCGTCCGCCTTTGCGCGTGTAGCTGGCGGCAGCGTCCGGCGCAGTGCCGCTGGCGACCGCTTCGGCGACTGGACGTTGCCGGCTCGATTCCACCAGTGTCGCGTCCACCAGCGTGGTGCGGCTGACGAGGTAGCCGCGCGCTGCGAGCTGCGTGTTGAGCAGGGCCAGCAGTTGTTCGTGCAGCCTACACTCGATGAGCCGCTGGCGGAAGCGGCAGATCGTCGTCTCGTCCGGCACGGCCTCGTGCGTGTCGAGCTGGAGGAACTTCTGAAAGCTCAGGCGGTCGTTGATCTGGGTCTCGGCCGGCGGATCGCTCAGGCCGTAGAGATGTTGCAAGATCATCACGCGCAGCAACACGCCGACACGGCAGGCCGGACACGTCCGCCGTGGCTGTAGGTGGCGGCGACGCGCGCCTCGGCCGCGCGGAAATCCACTGCGCGGGCGATGGTTTCGAGCACGCGGTTGCCCGCGCCGCGCTGTTGCACGGCCAGGTCAAAGAAGGTTGGGTGTTCGCTGCGTTTGGTTTGCATGAGGTTCAGAACCCCTCACCGCTGCCACCGTTCAAATGCCTTTTGCAGAGATTTCCTTCCGGGTTTCAGCCGGGCGTGCAGACTGACTACACCATCCACCGGCGGTTTTCACAGTGGCCAGCGCGGCTGGTTGCGCGACCATTCGGAGAGGTGCCTGGCCTGCTCCTGCCGCTGAAGCTCGCGGGCTGAGTGCGACTTGAACTCGTCCGGCAGATTGTCGTGGTCGGTGGCCGGGAAGGCCCAGTGCCAGCAGTAGCGCAAGGTCGCGCGCAGGCCGGCGGCGACGGCGGAGCGCACGGGTCTGGGTTTGTTTGAAGGATCAGGTTGCATGGTCAGTTGTCGTTGGGGGATGGAAAGGGAGTGGAGGTGGAATGGGCGTTGCGGCCACGAGCGGCAGCACGAGGCGCGGGGACGGACGGAACGCGACGCGCACGCGGCGGCCCGGCTTGTAGCTGCGGCGGTAGAGGAGCTGGCTCTGGAACCGGAGGATGGTCTTCATGGTGATGCCTTTCGTTTTGTGTTTGGGAATGGAAGCGGAGATGGTCGTCCCGGCAGGTAACGCTCCTGCGTCTTCCGGTTATCAGCCGGGCGCTCTGCTCTTGAGCTACAGGACGGTGGCGGAAGGCGTGGGTAATGCTCCCACCTCGGTTGAACCGACCTCGTTTTCAGGACGAGTGCCGCCAGCTTGTATCGGCCTGCCATCCAGAAAAGTTTCTCGCGCGGGGTTTCGTAGTCTTGCGCGCGCGTCTCCTTCAGTGGCACCGACGCAAAATGCGTGTCAGAGCAGGAGGACTTGGGTTAAATGTGCGGCGCACCATGTATCGGCAGCTCGACGCATCCAAAATCGTGGCGACGGCGAAGGCCTTGCAGAGCCGCATCGCGGAGCGGTTCCCCGACTCGGGCCTGGCCCGGCTCAGCGCGGAAGTGTCCGCCGTCGCGGATGAAACTGTGGAACGCCTCCGCTGGATCAACAAACCGCACGTGCCGTTGCGCGCGGCCATCTGCGGATTGCTGGCAGTGATTCTTGCAGTGGGCGGCTTCTGGCTTACCGGGTTGCGGGCTTCGGACCTGCACGAGGTCGGCGCGTTCATCCAAGTGTTCGAAGCCGGCCTCAGCTCGCTGTTCTTCATCGGCGCATCAGCCATTTTCCTCATCACCTGGGAGTCGCGCATCAAGCGGAACCGCGCGCTCAAGGCGATTCACGAGCTGCGCGCGATGGCGCACATCGTGGACATGCACCAGTTGACCAAGGATCCCGACGCGATTTTCTCGGCGGGCCAGGGCACCGCATCGTCGCCGAAGCGGTCGCTCACCGCCGCCGAGCTGGGCCGCTACCTCGATTATTGCAGCGAGCTGCTGTCGCTCCTCGGGAAGATTTCGGCCCTCTACTCGCAGAGCTTGGAGGATCCGGTCGTGCTGGACGCGGTGGACGACGTGGAAGACCTCACCACGGAGCTGTCGCAGAAAATCTGGCAGAAGATCACGCTGCTCGACACGTTGCAGTCCGCACGCGCCCGCACCGCCGGACGCTGAGGAACTGGCTATCAGGCATGGTCTCGCATTAGGACAAGCGGTTTAACAAACCGCCGTGCTACTTTGACACCACCTGGCGGTGGCGCTCGCGGAAGGACTCCCACCTTCATCCTCGATGTTAGAAGCATCGCGCTCT
Organism: uncultured Klebsiella sp.; assembly: GCA_964478755.1. GTDB lineage: Bacteria > Verrucomicrobiota > Verrucomicrobiia > Limisphaerales > SXTU01 > SXTU01. The sequence continues at coordinate 18,488 of CAYZJP010000018.1, read as the reverse complement.
GGTGATTGAGCTACGCGAGCGTTTGAACTTGGCTGCTCAGGCTGGCCTCGCACCAGCACCGTCCCGCTTAACAGGCGGGTGGACTACTGTTATCCCACTGAGCAGTGAAAATGGTCAGCGCGGCAGGACCTGCACCTGCGGTCACCCGGTCCCAGGCCGGGCATGTTGCTGCCACACCACGCGCTGAGAAGGCCCGGCCCCGTCGGGCGACGGAGCCGGGACTGAGGCAAGCGGGACTTCAACCCTGGAAACAGTCCCGCTGTGGAAGAACCGAGAATCGCGGAAGCCGGAACGGCGAATGGCGGCGCCGCAGTTTCCTCGTTTCGCATTACGATGGCGGACCCGAAGGGGCTTGCACCCTCAACCCTCCCGCAGACAACGGGGCGCTCTGCGCATTGAGCTATGAGTCCGAAGAATTGGCCTGTCATCCGTAGCTCTGAGGCGGAGCTTCGCCCTCCTTCGCACAAGGCTACGGAGGGCATCCTTCACCCTGTGCCGATGACGCATTGGCTCAGAGCGAAAGATGGTGGGAAGTGCTGGTAACGCTCCAGTTCGTCGCTTCCGGCTTTGTTTCATGACATCCGGTTTACAGCCGGGCAGCCGGATCACTTCCCGAAATTGGTAGCGGGGGTGGGAGTCGCACCCACGAAGGCAGAGCTTATGAGGCTCGCCTGAATCTCATTCTCCCCGCAGTGAAATGGTGGAGTCGGTGGGTAACGCTCCCACATGGGCCTGCTTGCAAAGCAGGTGCATTGCTTGTCTGCCACGACCCCGGAAAGTAACATAGTCGTCCCTGAAAAACTCGACTCCGTCCACGCCCGCTTGCGGAGTCGAGTTTTTCAGGGACGACTATTGAATTTGGTGCGGCTGCCGGGAATCGCATCCCGATGGTGGCCGTGCGCTAGCACTCTCCCTGGCAAGAAGTCGTTCTGCTGTTAAACCACAGCCGCGGAAAGTAGGAGGGCCGGGAGCGTTCGCGCGCTCCCGGCCCGTGCCATTTCAACAAAGAACAAACACCTCTTGGCTATCTTGCGATGCCAACCCGCGGTTCCACGGCGGATCTTTCGGTGTTTTGGGCACACCTTCGAACAAGCCCTTTGATTGTAAAAAGCTGGTTTGTGTCACGCGTCGGCAGCAACTTTCGTCGCAGGCAGACACACCGCACCCGTCGAGCACCAAGTCTCTTTCCCGGTCTAATTGCAGTTGGCGCGACAGACATCATATAGATGTCGCTGACTGGCTGATCACAGTGCGTGGCCTTTCATGTTTGTATGTGCCGTGTCGGTCACAAGCTTTTCATATTCGACGCTGCCAACAAAAAACCCCGCTTACTATCGGTAAGCAGGGTGGGTGGAAAGTCTGGTTCTCTCGCTACCTGCTTGCCCCGGGATGGCTCGGGTTAAGGCCGGGTTTATAGCCCGACATACCGATGGCCCGCCTCAAGCTGAACGCGCGATCACAACGCGTCCACTCATGACGTGTCGCTGACGCGACCGTCATCAGGGTCTGTTGTTCTATCGCTCTGTTCATACAGGTTCTTTCCGAACTGGGGAGACGACTACCTCACCCCATAGGTTACGTCAATATAATTCATTCCGGGTTTCTCATTTTGCGAAGCAACGAATTCCTAAACATACCTTCCCGACGGTCGGGAGTTAAGCTGGTTGGATGAGTCTTCACGCGCTACTCAAGCACGGCACAAACGACAGCTCGGGTGCGAGCGGCGCGCGATAGGTGGAGGTGCGGGTCAACGCCGGGAGAAGGGGCGAGCTGTGATCAAACCCTCAAGGATAGAGCGCCAGCAGTAGTTGTCGCGCTTGCGCCCCTAGCAGCCCGCTCACTCCCAGTCGCGAGCAGCCGCAGCGGCCGGTGCGCGAGCTTCTCCCGCGCCAGCAGCCAGCACCCCAGCCGATAAATCTCTCGCGCCTCGTGTAGCGGTTCCTCCACCGACATCTGACGCGTGAGCGTCGTGAAGTCGCCGTAGCACACTTTCACCTGCACCGTGAACGCCGCGAGCCGGTGTCGCGCCAGTTTGCCGACAATGTCCTCGGCCTGCTCGCGGAGACAAGCCCGCAGCGTCTGTGAATGGCACTCGAAAAGTGCGGCGGGTGGCGCTCGAAAAGTGAGATACCTTCGAGGGGAAGGAGAGCGTTTGGGGAAGGCTTCGTCAACCGGAGATGTTCGCAGCGTGTTAAGAGCAGCAGGCGAGCCATCTCGGTCGCGTTGTCGAAGTCGCGGCGTTCTTGTCAAGAATTGGCGCTTCGCCCCCCAGTTCCCCGGCGGAATCCGGCCATAGCGTCCGCGCGTATTCACATGAAGCGCGGGCGGCACTCATCGATGATCTCGCGGCAGACGCCCAGCGCGTCCTGTTCCGAAATCATGCCCAGCGCAGGTCCACATCCACGAGTTCTTCGCGCACCCGCAGAAACACGAAACGCACCAGATGATCCCGCACCGCCTGAATGTCGCGGAACGTGCTGATGATGAAGACGCGGAGGTTTTCCAAGTGGCGGGCATTGCGCTGTCTTACTGGTATCCCAATCTCGAGCGCACCGCGTCAAGGATCTGCTTGATCTGGTGGGCTAGCCCGGTCAAGCCGTGGTCATTTGCCAACCGGTGTCTCCGTGCTTGTGGAGCTTCAGTGGGCTTCATCACTCGAGTCAGCAATCGATTGGCGGAGACGAGATTCAACGGTTAATCGCATTCGAGGAACGAGCCGGAATGCGGCAAAAAAACCAAACAAAGAACGAGGGGACCACCAATGATCCACAACCATGATTTCCACAACCCGAGCCCAACACTCAATATCAAAGGTAGCAATAGGGTCGAGGATTTGGTAGTGGCTCAGTTTGCTGTAGCGGCGGTCTGTGACCGCCGGGTTTGCAAGTTCGGCGCTCACAGAGCGCCGCTACAGGATTCAAACTGACCCACTACCCATAAACAACCTGGAAAAATTGGGGAAAATGGAAACCTCGAATTCACTTCCCGAGATTTCTCGTTTTGTCAAAAAAACTGGTTTGAACCGGTTAATTTCAGAAAAACAGGTGACGTTTTCCTTTTCCGAACCTTACATTTTCGTCGCGTCGTTATTGGCTCCCTGCGGGTCAGTCCCTCCTCCAACACTGCGTCGCCCTGCGACGCGAATTGCCAAAATCAAGCATGGTGCGCCGGGCAGGACTCGAACCTGCAACCTTCTGATCCGAAGTCAGAAGCTCTATCCAATTGAGCTACCAGCGCGCTCCGTAACGTCGCGAAACTGGCCGGGGGCGCGGCGGGAAGCAAGTCCGGGCTGGCACCCTGCGGCCGGCTCGGGAGAAAGGTTTCGCTTCCCAAGCGAAGGCTCGTGACTAACATCCGACCCGTGCAGCACGCAGAATTCTGAGCCACGGTTCATTTCATGGAGGCACCACGGACATCCCCAGTCGCGAACAGCTCCGATGACACCGGCAAGCTCAAGATTTATTTCCTCCCCAACCTGATGACGGCGGGAAACCTGTTTTGCGGCTTCCTCGCCATCACCAAGATCGTCGAGTCCAAGCTCGAGGCGCCCTACCCGAACATCCGGGCGGCGCTGCTCTACATCCTGCTGGCGTGCGTCTTCGACCTGCTGGACGGGCGCGTGGCGCGGATGGTGGGCAAGGAAAGCCCGTTTGGCCGGGAGTTTGATTCGCTTGCCGACGTGGTTTCTTTCGGCGTCGCACCCGCCTTCCTGGTGCATCGGATCGTGCTGCGGGACGTGTTTCAGGAAGTGCCGGAACTGGGCTGGCTTATCGCGGCGATCTATCTCATCTGCGGCGCGTTCCGGCTGGCGCGCTTCAACTGTCTGGCCTTGATGCCGCAGTCGCAGAGCAACAATGGCGGCGAGTTCACTGGTGTCCCCATCCCGGCGGCGGCGGGCATGGTGGCGTCGCTCACCCTTTTTTTGATGTGGTGGGACGAGAAAGAATGGGCCGTGGGCAACTGGCGTTACATGCTGCCGGTGCTTCTGCTCTTCCTTTCCTACCTGATGGTCAGCGAGGTGAAATATCCGTCGTTCAAGAAGCTCAACTGGCGCGCGGCCAAGCCATTTCACAAGATGCTGACCATCCTGGTGGTGCTGGCCATCTTCTTCGTGCTGTGGGAAAAGATTTTGCCCGTCGTCGCACCGCTGGTTTTCACGCTCTATCTCGTCTATGGCTTCATCCGTCCGAAAATCTCCCGCCAGATGCGGCACGACCTCGAGGAGGATGACGACGACGAGGATGACGAGCTCGGTCCGCCCACCCAGTCCACTGTCTGAACCATGCTGCCCGATTACCCGCTGCTCGAAGCCTTCCTGACCGGTCTCATCAGCGGCTTCCTCGTCTCCATCCCCGTCGGCCCCATCAACGTCACCATCATCCACGAGGGCGGCGCGCGCGGCTTCCTGTGGGGCTTTCTCATCGGTGCCGGCTCGGTGCTCATGGAGTCAATCTACTGCGCGCTGGGCTTCGCGGGCTTCTCCGGGCTGTTCACCTCGAAGATATCGACCGCGATCCTCCAGCTCGCCAGCTTCGCGCTGATGAGCTATCTCGGCATCAAATACCTCTTCGCGAAACAAGTGAGCGTGACCTCGCGCAGCGCCGAGCGCATCGAGGAAAAACTTCATCCGCACACCGCGTTCATGACCGGCTTCGTCCGCGTGCTGGGCAACCCCGCCGTGCTGCTGTTGTGGATCGCGCTCTCCGCCACCTTCCTCTCGCACGAGTGGGTGGACCCAAACTGGACCAGCAAGTCCCTCTGCATCTCCGGTGTCGCGGCGGGCGGACTGGTTTGGTTCACGCTGCTGAGTTATGCGGTCTCCCTTGGCCACCGTCATTTGTCTGATAATGCCATGCTGAACATGTCCCGCGCCGCCGGCGGCATGTTGTTGGTTGCGGCTCTGGCCTTGGGCTACAAGCTCGCGCTGTTGCTCTCCCACGGCCTGTCGTCATCCGTTGCCCCCAAGCTCTGACGTGTCGCGCCAGGTCACGCCAGCGCCCGCTCGATCACCTTCCCTGCCACGTCGGTCAGCCGCTCGTCGCGTCCGCCGTGGTGGAACGTCAAACGCTCGTGATCGAAGCCGAGCAGATGCAGCAGCGTCGCGTGGACATCGTGGACGTGCGTCTTGTCCACGGCGGCGCGCAAGCCCACGTCATCCGTCGCGCCGATGACCGTGCCGCCCTTCACCCCGCCGCCCGCCAGCCACATCGCGAAGCCGTGCGGGTTGTGGTCGCGACCGTCCGGTCCTTCGCTCATCGGCATCCGGCCAAATTCGCCGCCCCACACCACCAGCGTGTCATCAAGCATTCCGCGCGACTTCAAATCCTTCAGCAGTCCAGCGACCGGCAAATCACTCTGCGCGCACAGCCGTGAATGGTTCTCGTCCATCTTCGAGTGACCGTCCCAGCCGTTCGTGTCACCGCAATACACCTGCACGAAGCGCACGCCGCGCTCCGCCATCCGCCGCGCCAGCAGGCAGCGCAGACCGAACTCCGCCGTCACCGGCTTGTCGAGCCCGTAGAGCTTGCGCGTCGCCGCGCTCTCGCCGCTCACGTTCACGACCTCGTGCGCGTGGCTCTGCATTCGGAAGGCGAGTTCGTAGGCCGAGATGCGCGCCGCGAGTTCCGAGTCCTGCTCGCCCGGGGCCAGCCCTTCGCGGTTCAACTGGTTGATAAGGCCGACCGTCGCCTGTTGCTGCTGCGCGCTGATGCCGTCCGGCGTGTTCAGGTGCAGAATCGGTGACGCCCCGCCGCGTAGCACCGTGCCTTGATACGCCGCTGGTAAAAATCCGTTTCCCCACGCGGGTGCGCCGCCCTTCACCCAGCCCGCCGGGTCCGGCATCACGACGAACGCCGGCATGTTCTGGTTCTCCGTGCCGAGACCGTAAGCCGCCCACGCGCCGACGCTCGGCTTGCCCATGAGAATCGAGCCGGTGTTCATCATGTAAACCGACTCCGGGTGCGTGACGCTGTCGCCGTGGCAGCCGCGCAGCAGGCAGAGATCGTCCGCGCACGACGCGAGGTTTGGCAGCCAGTCCGAGATTTCCATCCCGCACTGTCCGTGAGCGCGATAAGGCCGCAGCGACGGCAGCAGTTTGTTCTTCGCCACGTTGCGCCGCGTCTTGAACGTGCCAAATGATTCAGGAATCGGCTGCCCCGCCAGCCGCACCAGCTCCGGCTTCGGCTCGAACAAATCCACATGGCTCGGCCCGCCGGACATGAAGAGGAAGATGACGCGTTTGGCCCGCGGCTCGAAGTGCGTGGCCTGCGGCGCGAGAGGATTCGTGATGCGCGTCGCGGGTTGCGCGACTTCGTTCGCGAGCAGCTTGTCCTGCTTCAGCAACGACGCCAGTGCGACCATGCCGAACCCGCCGCCCGCGCGCTCAAGAAACTTGCGCCGCGAAGTGACTTGAGCGACAGCAGCGCTGGGGCCGGGGCAGGTGGTGTTCATCCGAGCAGCTCCTTTTTGTAATCGCGCGTTGGCAGACCGTAGCCCGCCCGCCGTTTTGCCAGCGCGGGCGCGATGATTTCCGCGCGCGGGTCAATCTCCCGGCCGAAGATGAGCGGCCACAAGCGCCGCGTGTTGTTCACCAAGTCGTGGGAATTCTCCTCGTCGAAGCCGGGCCGAAACAGGTCCACCGCGTTTTGCAGCTCGCGCAGCATCTCCGCCTCTGTGGGGTGGCCGGTCTTGCGGATGACCACGCGGAACGCCTCAAGATCCTTTTCTTCCAGCCGGTTCAGCTTGGCGATGAGGATGTCAATCGGGTGGGGAAAAATAAACGCGCAGTGGCCGTAAGGCACCGTCTTTGCACGCATCAGCCAGTGCGGGCTGGTGCGAAAGTTCAAGCCGGAGCAGACCTGAATGTAGAAGTCCGCCTGCCCCTGCGCCGCCCCGATGGCGTCCACCCACGGCTGCAAGTCCTCCTCGTCGCAAAACACGTCCACGTCCGCGCTGATGAGCGTTCGGTCCACTTGGATTTGTATGGGAGCGGAGCCAAACGCGGCGATGCGCCACGAACGATCGCGCGGCAGGGAATCAGCCAGCTTGCAGAGAAGCTGGCCGGCCGGCGTGCCCAAGTCAACCGAGCCGATGGATGAGGCTGTATCCATTGCGCTTGCGGGCGGAGATGCTGTGATAGGCTTGGTCGAGCAGCCGATTCGTCACCGCCGGGTCGTGGTAAAACCGCTCCGCCAGCCTCCGGTCCCGCGCGGTCCACGGCTGGTTGGCCGCCTTCTTGAGAAGGAGCCGCGCCGCGATGCGCGCCTTGCGCCAGCTTGGTCCGGGCTTCGGAAACTGCATGGTGTCTTAGTAGCTCAGGCGGGCTGGGCAGGCCACTCCGAAATCACCGTCTTTGGCTCGCCCCGCCGTTCAATACGCATACACGAACTCGTTAAGGTTGAACAGCGCCCGGCAGAACTCAGTGAGCGGTGATGCGGCAAGGAACTGCGCGGCCACCGTCTGCTCCCGCTCCGTCGGTTGCCGTCCGAGGATGCGCCGATAGGCCAGCGCGACGCGTTCGCGTGGCTCCTTCTCGTCTTTCGCGAGCCCTGCTGAAATTGTTTTGCTGGCGACCAGCACCTCGTCGGCATTCAGCAGCGTGAGCGACTGTGGCGCCGTGGTGCTGCGTCCGCGCTCAGGACAGGTCAGGTTGCTGTCCGGTGCGTCGAAGACTTCGAGGAGCGGGAAGCGCAGGTTTCGTTTCGCGAAAATGTAGAGACTGCGCCGTGCGTGCTCGCTCGTGTCTGCCGAGACGTTCCAACCTTTCGCGCCCTTGATGGCGTCCGCAGGGACCGGTGGAAAAACTCCCGGCCCACCAACCTTCGGATTCAATCGCCCGCTCACCGCCAGCAGGCTGTCGCGAATGACTTCGCCTTCGAGCCGCAGGCGATTCATGCGCCAGAGGAGCGTGTTCGACGGGTCAGTGGAATGCTGGAGTGTTGGAGTGCTGGAAAGCGACGGACTGGCTTTCCCTCCACCATTCCATTTCTCAACCACTCCATCACTCCGCTGCCTGTATGCCTCACTCGTCACCATCAGCCGGTGCAGCTTCTTCAAGCTCCACCCACCTGCGATGAACTCGCTCGCCAGCCAGTCGAGCAGCTCCGGGTGCGACGGCTTCGCGCCGTGCGTGCCGAACTCGCTCGGCGTCGCCACGAGGCCGCGACCGAAATGGTGCTGCCAGACGCGGTTCACGATGACGCGCGCGGTGAGCGGGTTGTCGGCATTCGCAATCCACTCGGCAAGCTGCGCGCGCGGGCTGGCGCGTGCATCAGTCTTCGCTTTGAAAGCCGGCAGCACGGTCGGAAAGCCCGCTGGCACCAGGTCGCGCGGCTGATTGTAATCACCCCGGTTCAGCAGATGCGCCTGCGCTGGCACACCATTGCTGCTCGCCAGCCCCATCGCGGTCGGCAGCGGCGCTGGTGCGAGAAGCTTCTTTGCTTCGTCAGCCAGTTCCTTCCGCCGCTCGCGGTCAACGCTGCTCAACGCAGCCAGCACATCCTTCTCTGTCACCTCGACCGACTTGGCCGTCTCAAAGGCGAGGTTCGCCTGCGCAGCGGTGCGTTGGTCCGGCGGCGTGTTGTGCGCCTCACGGACTTCGGGCGGCTGCTTGGCGAGCTTCGCGGCGCGGAGCTTCGCGCGATACGGCGCTTCGAGCGCGGCGAGTTCGCGCACGGCAGGCCGGGACTCGTATTCCCGCATCGCGCGCTCGTAAGCCGCACGTTCCTCCGGCGTCGGCACGGGGGTCTCGCGCTTGAACGCGGCGGGCATGAAGAACGCCTGCAACGCGAAGTAGTCCCGCTGCGCGACCGGCTCGAACTTGTGGTCGTGGCACCGCGCGCAGCCAAACGTCTGGCCGAGGAAGACCGACGCGGTTGCGTCCGTCATGTCGTTGAGGGTGTTGAAGCGACGCTGGATTTGGTCCGAACTGTCCGTCATGTCCGGGCCGATGAGGTTGAAGCCCGTGGCGATGAGCGCGTCGCGGTCGGCGGGCCACAACTCGTCGCCGGCGATCTGCTCGCGCACGAAGCGGTCATAGGGCTTGTCCGCGTTGAGCGAACGCACCACGTAATCGCGGTAGCGCCACGCGTTCGGGCGCGTCACGTCGTGCTCGAAGCCCTCCGTGTCCGCGTAGCGCGCGAGGTCCAGCCAGTGGCGGCCCCAACGCTCGCCGTAGTGTGGCGAAGCCAGCAGCCGGTCCACGACCTTCGCCCAGGCGTCGGTCGAAGTGCCGGCGAGAAAGGCGTCGAGTTCCGCGAGCGTCGGCGGCAGGCCGATCAAGTCCAGCGACACGCGGCGCAACTGTGCTTCCTTCGTGGCGGACGGTGAGAAAGACAGCCCGGCGGCGTGGAGCTTCTCCAGCAGGAAGGCGTCTATGGGATTTGCGATTGCGGATTGCGGATTGTCGATTTTGGGAACCGGCGGGCGCTTCACCGGCTGGAAGGCCCAGTGCGCCCGGTCGGCGGCGGTGATGGCGAACTCGCGCGCTGGCGGGGCCGCGCGCAGTTCCGTCGCGACGAGCATCGCGAGCAGGACGAGGCGGGCGGCGAGTTGGGGCCGGGACATCTGCATTGCTGACGGGCCATTCTGCCAGCGACTTCAACCGCCCGCCAGCGCCACTTGCAGGCAGGCCAGTTCATCTTTCACTTGCGCCGGGTCTTGCAATGTCTGCGCGATTTCCGCCTTCACCAGCTCGCGGAAGCGACGCCGCAGCCGGTGCACCGCCACCTTCACCGCGCCTTCGTTCATTTCCAATGAGTGCGCAGCGTCGGCTTGCGATAGGCTGCCGGTGTCGCCGGTGAGCCAGGGCTTGAGTGTGGCGAAGTGCGTGGCGTGGCCGGCGTCCGCCTGCTCGCGGGCGAGCGCAGCGAGCGCGCGGTCAAGCACGGTGAGCGCCCACTTGCGGTCGAACTCCCGCTCCGGGTCCGGCGCGGTGGCGTCCGGCAACTCAAGGCCGGGCGAGGTGTCCGTCCCGGTGGCGAGCGGGAGCGGGGCTGCGCCGGAGCCGCGTTTGGCGGCGCGAGCGCGGTCGCTAATGTCCGCAAGGAAGTGCTTCACCGCACCGAGCAGGAACGAACGGAACCGCCCGCGTCCCGGCTACACGGTGTCGAGCCCCTGCCGCGCCAGCAACCGGGCCAAGACCTCCTGCGTCAGCTCGCGCGCCGCGTCCTCATCGCGCCCCGAGCGGCGGATGAAGGCCAGCACCGCGCCGTAGTAGGCCCCGCATAAGTCCCCCAGCGCCGCCCGCGACTCCGCCGAATCCCCGCGCGCCGCCAGCACGCGGGTCCATTGCGTGGTGACGAAAGTGGGAGTGGAGGAATGAGCGTCGCGAGGTTCAGTCATTTAGGTCGCAACTCCGTTTCCCTCCGGGCCAGAGAAGTCTCCAAGTTCCGGATGAACTGCGCGTTTTGGACAACGCGATAGTCATTCGTGCCGTAGGCTTCAGTCAAACGCGCGTGCTCCCGGCGCAAGGTTTGCAAACGCGCGCGTGAGGCATCCAAACTCATTTGGCTGCGGGCGGCCTGCTCTGCGGGGGTGAGGATGCGACGGGTTGAAGGCACGAGTTGCGCGTCAAGCCGGAAGCCATTACCCAGTTTGTTCGTGAGAACCAGCAACGTCTTCGGCTCCGCCCCTGCTCGCGCCAGCAGCGGCCACTCGCTGAATGTCGCCATAAACAGCGGGCCTCGCTCGACCGCGTTCATCACGTCTGTGTCAGTGAACTGGAGGGATGCAAACGGCTGTTCAAGGGCCATCCACTGGTCAACCTCCTGACTGAAAACCAGTCCCTTGCCGGAACTTGCGCGACCGACCGCGACACCTCGCAAGGCCACTGTCCAGCCGTCGGGCACTCCGAGCGGGACGGCTTGGCAAACAAATTCCGTGCGAGAGAGTTGCACGCTTTCGAGCCGTAGTGTCGGCGCGAGGAAGAACGGTTTCAGCCCTGCTGACGCCAGCGCTGGAAGGTAAGCCACACCCAATCCGACCAAGACAATCACCAGTGCAGCTCGCCCCCAATCCCATCCACGCGTGAGTCGCAGCCACACCCAATATATGAAACCCACCGCGATGGTGCCGATGACGATGGACGCGCCAGCCAGCCACTCGCGCAAAGTGCCGTCAGTGAACTGCGGTGCGGTTTGGTTCAAGGCGCGACCGAACAACCCAATCAATCCAGCAATGGCTGGCAAGGCCAACACAGCAAAAGCGGCGCAGGCTTCGCCTCGGGTGCCAGCACCACTCCGCACGATATGCACTTGGCCCAAGACACCGCACGCCAACCCAACCAGCGCGACGCCTCCGGCGAGGAAAAGCAGCCGTTTCATTTCTGTTGAACTCTGATAAGGCGAGGCGCGCAAGGCGCGGAGTTCCGCCATGGCATCGTCTCGATATCGCGTTTCCTCCACTCCGAAGTCGGCGACGCGGTGGCTGAGTTCAGCCTGCGTCGCGAGGTCAAGGCCGGCGGATTGCCAACGCAGTAGTCTTGCGCGGGCAAGCCCGGCCGCATTTTGCCGGCTGCTGGCCTCACGCCATTTTTGACTGATGGCTTCGTAATTTCTACGTTCGGCAACATTGATCATCGGCCGCGACCCAAAGAACATCGCCGGGATGACCAACAATCCAACGACGGCGAGCACCGCACCCCACCGTGCTGACCGAGGGACACCGGCTGTGCTCCCCCGCACGAGCGCCAAGATGGCCTTGACCCCGCCGAGCAGGACAACGCTGCTCACGGCAATTAACAGCGGGGTGTCTTGTGGTTTGGATTTGAGTGCGAATGTTGCGGCAAGTAAGAGGCCGAGTGGAACAAGAGTCGCGGCGGTGAGCAGAACGGCCTTTGCCCAAAGCCGCTCGTTTTGCGGGTGGGTGGGGATGCTCGACGGCTCGACAGGCTTGCGCGAGCCGCCAAGCTTTCGACCGAGCAGCCACGGCGCGAGGAAGCCGAACATCGCCATCGCGAGGATGCCCAGCACCGGGGTGGGGTTGAATCCGTGGACGACCAAATCCGCTTCCCGCCGCGCGAGCAGCGTGAAGAGGACCACGCCCACGGCGACGGGCAGCAGATACATCGCGTGGATGAGCTTTGAGCCGGCGGGCACGCCGAGCTTGTCCGGCGGCGTGGTGGTGGGCGCGCGGCCCATGGCGGCGTGGACGGCTTCGCGGAGGGCTTGATGCCAGTCGGCCACGCGCGCGTTCCACGTCGCGGGGAGGGCGAAAAAGCCGTCCATCGGCGAGAGCAGGACTTGCCGGCGCTGGCCGCGTTCCTCGTAGGTCACGCTCAACAAGGCAATGCGCGCCGGATTCATCGCGAGCGGATACCGGCCGATGCTCACGTCACGGATGGCGGCGAGCGGGATGACGGTGGTCGCGCCGTCGCACGAGTGCGTGAGCTGGCGGTCATCGAGGATGAGCTGGCCGCGCGTGCGGTAGTGGAAGAACTGGCCTTCCATTGTGGCGAGCTGCTCCGGCGAGGCGAGCGTGCCGGTGCCGATTTTGAGGAAGCGCGGCGAAGCTGTGGAGGTTTGAGCCTCCTCACTTCGGCTGCTGCCGGGAGAGGACGCGATGGTTTCCACCTGCGTCTTCATCTCGCCGGCGCTTTGCTGGCGGCGCTCGCGCTCGTGCTCCAGGGCGCGGAGGACGACGGCGTCCACACGCGGGTCCATCGGCGTTTTGGCGGAGGGCGCGGGGAATTTCCCCTGCGGCAGTTCGCCGGTGAGCATCTCGTAGAAGACAACTCCGAGCGAATAAATGTCCGCGCGATGGTCCACGGCGGCGGGGCGGTCGCGCTGCTCGGGGGCCATGTAGTTCGGCGTGCCCAGCGCGGCGCTGGCGGAGGTGAGAGCGTCACTGGTAGGGCCGCGCTGCTGCGCGGCTTCCACGTTGAAGCCGAGCGGCAGCTCGGCCCTACCATCGTCCACGAGCTTCGCGATGCCGAAGTCCACGAGCTTCACGCGGCCCTTGCTGTCGAGGAGGATGTTCTCCGGCTTGATGTCGCGGTGGAGGACGCCCTGCTCGTGCGCGAACTGGAGGGCTTCGCAAATCTTCGGCACGACTTCGAGCGCCTGCACGGGCGTGAAGCGGCCGGCGCGCATGGCCTGGCGGAGGTTCACGCCGTCCACGTATTCCATGAGGAGGTAGAAGAAACCGGTTCCGAGTTTTGAGTTTTGAGTTTTGGGTTGCGCGTTGGAAGTAGGCTGTGCCGGCGATTTGTAATCGCCGTCGGTAGGCGTGCTGGGCGCGATGGACGGCGACTGCAAGTCGCCGGCACGAGCGATGCCGAAGTCGTGGACGGTGACGATGTTCGGGTGGCTGAGGCGCGCGAGGACGCGGCCTTCGCGCTCGAAGCGCCCGGCGAACGCGGCGTCCGCGCCAAGATGCGGCGGCAGGAGTTTCAGCGCGACGAGGCGATCGAGCTTCGGTTGGCGGGCCTTGAAGACGAAGCCCATGCCGCCTGCGCCGATGAGTTCGAGGATTTCGAGCTGCGGAAACGCGGCAGCGACCTGCTCGCGCGTGGGCGGCGGGGATTTCGCCAGCGGCGCGGGGCCGGCCTCGGTCGGTTCGGCCACGGCGGCGAGGAGGCACGCGGGACAGAGACCCTGCGGCGCGTCCGCGGGAAGCGCGGCGCGGCACTGCGGACAGATGTTGGCGGAAGGCACGTTGCTCATACGCCTCTGCATGAGGAAAGGCGCGCCGGAGGTTACTGGAATTCTTCGGCGCGAGGGAGGATTTCCGCCGCGCGTGAGTTTCCGTTTGAACTTCCCGGCTTCCCCCGCATCATCCGCGTGTGCATTTCCCGAAAGTCACGCTCATCGGCGTGGGCCTGCTGGGCGGCTCGCTTGGACTCGCGCTGAAGCAGCGCAAGCTCGCCGGCCGCGTCGAGGGTCACGTGCGACGCGAGGCGAGCATCGCCGAGTGCGAGCGCCTCGGCGTGGTGGACCGCGCCACGACGGACCTGCCCGCCGCAGCGCGCGACGCGGATCTCGTCGTGTTCTGCACGCCGCTTGCGCAGATGCGCCCGCTGGCGGAGCAGTGCGCGCCCGCGCTCAAGCCCGGCGCGCTCGTGACCGACGTGGGCAGCGTAAAGGGCAGCGTCGTCGCGGAGCTGGAACCCATCTTCAGCAAGGCCGGCGTGCAGTTCATCGGCAGCCATCCGATGGCCGGCGCGGAGAAGACCGGCCCGGCGGCGGCACGTGCGGATTTGTTCGAGAAGGCCGTGTGCATCGTCACGCCCGGCGCGAAGACGCCACCGAAACTCGTGAAGCAGATGGAGGAGTTCTGGGCGGCGGTCGGCGGTCGGCCGATTCGTCTCTCACCAGACCAGCACGACAGTCTGGTCGCGCGCTCCAGCCACTTACCGCACGTCGTGGCGGCCGAACTCGCGAACTACGTCCTCAGTCCCGCGCATCCGAAGGAGCAGCCCGCGCTGTGCGCCACGGGTTTCCGCGACACCACGCGCATCGCCGCCGGCTCGCCGGAGATGTGGCGGGACATTGCGCTGGCCAACCGCAAGCATCTCGCCCGCGCGCTGGGTGTGTTCATCGAGGACTTGCAGGAATTCCAGCGTGCGCTCGAAGCCGGCGATGCGAAGGCGATGGATGAGTTTTTCGAGACGGCAAAACACCGGCGCGATCAGTGGGTCGGGAATGGTGGCTCGCCGGAGTGATCCGTGCCGGCGGCTTGCAGCACCGCGCTGCGGGTCGGCCGTTTGGAGCCGATGTGCGAGGAGGCAGCGTTTGGACGGCGACTACAAGTCGCCGGCACGGCCTGCACTTCATTTGAGCGTTGAAAGTTGGGAGTTGGATGTTGAACGTTTTCCCCATGTCCATGACTCGCCGCCAGTTCCTCGCCGCGACTGCTCTCGCCGCATCCGGTGCCGCCTGCTCCACCACCAGCGCGCCCGCGCCGCTCGTCATCATTGACACGCACACGCACTTCTACGATCCCGCGCGGCCCGGCGGCGTGCCGTGGCCGGGCAAGGGCGACGCGCTCCTGCATCGCACGACGTTGCCGACGGACTACCGCGCGCAACCGGTGCCGCAGCCGGTCGCTGGCACGGTCGTCGTCGAGGCCAGCCCGCTCGTCGAGGACAACCAGTGGATTCTCAATCTCGCGGCGAAGGACAAGTTCATCGTCGGTTTCGTTGGCAACCTGAAGCCCGGCGAGGACGCGTTCGCCGGGCACTTGAAGCGCTTCGCCGCGAACCCGC
Organism: uncultured Klebsiella sp.; assembly: GCA_964478755.1. GTDB lineage: Bacteria > Verrucomicrobiota > Verrucomicrobiia > Limisphaerales > SXTU01 > SXTU01. The sequence continues at coordinate 3,286 of CAYZJP010000018.1, read as the reverse complement.
TCTACCGGGGCATCCGCATCAGCGAGGGCGCGCTGCGGCCGGGCTTGGGCAACGCGGCGTTTCTCGCGGACATCAAGCGCCTCGCCGACGCGGACCTCGAACTCGACGTGAACGGCGGGCCGACGATGTTGCCGGAGGTCGCGCGGCTCGCGAACAAACTGCCCGGCCTGCGCCTCGCCATCAACCATCTCGCGAACACGCGCATTGACGGGAAGAACGTCTCGCCGACGTGGCGCGCGGACCTGGAGGCCGCCGCGAAGTTCCCGAAAGTTTTCCTGAAAGTTTCCGCGCTCGTCGAGGGCACCGGCAGGACCGACGGCTCCGCCCCGCGCGACGTGGAGTTCTACCGCCCGTGGCTGGACATCGCGTGGAACGCCTTCGGCCCCGACCGGCTCATCTACGGCAGCAACTGGCCGGTGAGCGCGCGCTTCGCGTCCCTGGCCACAGTGCAGGGCATCGTGCATGACTACTTCGCCGCGCGCGGGCGCGCGGCGCTGGAGAAGTTCTTCGCGCGCAACGCGCAGGCGGCCTACCGCTGGGCGAAGCGGTAGCCGGCCAAAGCACCTGAGTTTTACGCCTCACGGCCCGTGTTGGATTCAATCGATCCCGTGGCTGGCCGAATCCGGCCCAGGATGGGCGCCGTTTGCCCCGTGGCTGGCGCAATCCAGCCCGTGCTGGATTCAATCCACCCTGGGGCTGGCCGAGTTTACGTCGGGGCTGACGGCACCAGCCCTGTGGCTGGCGGAGTCCTGCACGGGGCTGGCGCAATCCAGCATAGGGCTGGCCGGGCTAACCCCAAGTCTGGCGCAGCCAGACCCACGGCTGGTGGAGAGGATCACAAACAGGGAATCGCGTCGAAACGGCACGCTTTATTGCATGGGTGGCCTGACCTCATTTCCGAAGATGCCGTCTTGACGGGCGGCGAGGGCATCGGCAGATTCAGCCAGCCTGACAACCCACAACCGCCCATGAAACATCCGCTCGACCACCGTGTCACTGCGAGGCACCTTGCCTTCACCCTCATCGAACTGCTCGTCGTCATCGCGATCATTGCAATCCTGGCGGGGTTGTTGCTGCCGGCGCTGGCCACGGCCAAGAGCAAGACCACACAGACCCGTTGCATGAACACCATGCGCCAGATGGGCATGGCCAACACGATGTATAACGGCGATCACGATGACATCACCATGGGCACCGCCTCGCGCGGCACCTACGACTTCAAATACACGGACTGGATTTACTGGCGGACCAACACGACGCTCACCGGGGGACCTTACCCACCCATCACGCAAAGCCCAATCGCCAAGTATGCGGGAAGTGTTCAAAGCAATTTTTTCCGCTGCCCTTCGGACAAATTCGACAGAGAACGCAATGCCAGCACCGGCGGCGCGCCCGGGCCATACTACTACAGCTATTCCATGACCAGCTTTGACCTGAGTGGCGGGGTTAATCCTGGTCCGGCGTCCATCTATCAGGGAGCAAACACCGCCCCTTTCGGCATCACGGCCAGTTTTCCTTTTCGGATGGCAAATCTTCGCGGGCCTTCCGGCAAGGTTTTTTTCGCCGAAGAGGTGGCGGACAGCCAGGACATCAAGGATAGCCCGCGTGATGCGGCTGGTAACTTTTTGGTGGGCGGGCCAATCAATGATGGCCGCTTCGTGCCGGGCGCGTTGAACTCTGCAACGGTGAACGACTACCTCACGATTCGGCACAACGGGCGAGGAACAGTTGGTTTCGGTGACGGCCATGCCGAACCGAGCTACTGGTATTCAATCACCAACCGCAATACGATTCAGCCTGACCTTTGAAACCTTCCCTTCCTTTCTGATGCGGCATTTCAGCTTGCTCTTGGTTGGTGCTGGTCTTGGCTTGTGCCTGTTCACTGGCATGGGTGTGGCCTGCAAGCGGCGATCTCCCAAGCCTCAACCGGCTCCGGTGTCACCGACCGAATCAGCCGAACCGCAGACTCAAGCGGCACCCGGCGTTTCGCCGCCGACTTCGGTATCTACCCCCCTGCCAATTCCAGTCCCCCCCCCAACGGATCGTGCGACGCAGGAAAACCTACGCTTTCTTACCGAGCAACTACGGGAGTTTGTGGTCCAGCAGAAACGCTTCCCCAAGTCGTTCGCGGAATTCCAAAGCATGAAGATCGACAGCCCACGCCGTCCCCCACCGGGGATGCAATGGGCGCTCGATGAACAGTCCAAGTCCATCGTGTTGGTCGCCAAGCCCTAGACCATCACATCTGTCAGCGCCTTGCCGTAGCTGATGGGGACAGGCCGATTGAGCGTGTCGCGCACTTCGGTATGCGGGTCGATGCCCAGCAGGTGGTAGATCGTCGCGGCGAGGTCGTCGGGCTTCACCGGCTTGTCGGCGGGATACTCGCCGTGCTTGTCGGACGCGCCATAGACGAAACCTTTTTTCACGCCCGCGCCCGCGAGCAACGCGGTGTAGCATTGCGGCCAGTGGTCGCGGCTGATGTTCGCGTTGATGCGCGGCGTGCGGCCGAATTCGCCGACCCAGACGACGAGCGTGTCCTTGAGCAGGCCGCGCGAGTCCATGTCGTTCAGGAACGTCGGCAGCGTCTGGTCGGTGATGGGCAGGTGGCGTTTCTCGATGATGGGGAACATCCGCGTGTTGTCGAAGCCGTGCGTGTCCCAGCCGCCGTCCGTGGTGCTGCGCCCGCCGATGCTCTCGGAGAAATAGACCTGCACGAACTTCACTCCGGTTTCCACAAGCCGGCGCGCGAGCAGGCAGCCTTGGCCGTAAGGCGTGCGGCCGTAGGCATCGCGGAGCTTCGCGGGCTCGGCCTCGAGATTGAACGCCTCGCGGAGCTTGGTGGAGTGGAGCATCGCGAGCGCCTTGTCGTAGTAGGCGTCAAGGCCCTGTGCGGCGGTGGAGTGATCGAGCAGGCGCGTCTGCGCATCAATGACCTTCTGCAACTCACGCCGCGCGGCGAGTCGGTCGAAGGAGAGATTCGCCGGCAGGCTCAACTCCGGCAGGCCGAAGCCGGGTTCGCTCGGGTCGCGCAGGACGAGCAACGGGTCGTGGACCTTGCCGAGGAAACTCGCGTGCTGCGCGGGCACGATGGAGCCGTCCGCGATCGTGTAGGGAAACGCGGCGAAGGTGGGCAGCTCGGGATTCTTGCCTGGCGCGAGCCTGTCCACGACGGAACCGTAGGCGGGGAACAGATCAATCGAGTCCTTGAGCCGCTGGTCGTCCGTGGCCGGCGCGTGCCCGGAGAGCGCGTAGTAGCCCGCCGAGTTGTGGTTCTTCATCGTGTGGT